>CAYRLD010000150.1:0-6441 GCA_964424925.1 uncultured Planctomycetales bacterium | reverse complement strand
GCGGGCGAGTTTGATCAGTGGGAGTCGATCTTTCGAAAAATTCTACTCAGCTTTACCCCGTCTCCCGGGAAATTGGGTAGTTCTGTCCGACGGGAGTCGATCGAGCCTCGTGATGTTCTCAAAAAGTATCGAAACTCCGTTGTGAAAGTGAATTGTGGATGGAATATTAAAGGGAAGGGCTGGATTTGGATGAGGGGAACCGGCTTTTTCGTACGCCGGGACGGGTATGTTTTAACCAATCATCATGTTGTCTGGCTCGATTCCTGGTACGGTCGTTCGGTAAAGAGATATCCGGATCGGATTACACTCGAATGGGATGAACGATTAAAGCGTGCTCCTGTCGATGTGACTCTCATTGATGCGGTTCGGACCAACTATCCTCATGTTGATATTGCCCTTCTCAAAGCGAATGGATCTGGCTATACCCCCATGCCGGTAACCAGAGTATTTCCTCCAGGAAAGTGGGTGCGCGAACAGGATTCCCTCCTCACATTAGGATTTCCTGCTGTTGTTGAAATGGAAAGGAAAATGGCGGTTACTCTTACGACAACCCTCGGGACACTCTCCAAATTTAACCTTCTTCCCGATGGAACGGTGGATGACATTATTTCCGATGCGGTGATTCACGGTGGGAACAGCGGAGGGCCGATGTTCAACTTGGAGACTGGATCGGTGATCGGTTTGAATACGGTGACCCCGGTTGACTCGCGCGCGAGAACCGTTCGTACCTACTACAGTGGGGTGGTCCCGATTGATCGGGCTCTGGAAGTCTTTCCCGAGATTGTGGCTTATCCGTCGAGTGGTCGGGTGAAGTTCCAGGCGAAGGACTTCCTTTCTCTCGCCCTCCAATTTTTCAAGCAGGGTCTTTACAAGCCGGCTCTTCGACAAGTGGGATATGCGCTAGAAAAAGATGGTCAATATGCGGCTGCCTATGCGGTGGCGGGGGATATCCGATTAGAGATGAAAGATCGGATTGGCGCAAATCGGAATTATGGGAAGGCGCTCTCTTTTGATAAGAGCCATGTTCGTGCTCTTCTTGGCCTTGCTCGTCTCTTTCCAGAGAAAGCTCTTCAATATTATTCGAAGGTAATTGAAGTAAATCCAAAGCATCATGAGGCGCTCACTGCGAGAGCTCGGGTATTTCTCCTAGAAGGAAAGTTTCAAGAAGCAGCTCGGGATGGCCGGGAGGCGGTGCAATGGGGAGGTGAACTCTATGCCGAGCCTCATTCCATTCTGGGAGCCGTTCTCTATTCCCAAGGAAAGTACGAGGAAGGTCGAACTCAATATGAGAAGGCGATGGAGATCGATCCTCACAGTGCTGAGGCCCGCTTTGGTCTTGTCGAATACCATGAATTTCTCCACCAATATGATCAGGCTCTTGCCGAGGTGGAGAGGGTTGTTCTAGAAGCGAAAGATCAACCGCTTTGGCTGGAACGTGCCGGGAACACCTGTTACTCGCTGGGTGTGGAATTCGACGAGAAAGGAAAGAAGAAGCGAGCGAACTCCTGTTGGGAGAGGGCGTTTCAGATCTATGACAAGGCGGCAAATTTGTATATCCAACAAGGGTTACGACCGGGACGAGAGATGCTCCTCAAGTATGCATGGCTGGCGCATAGCGTAAATAAAGATTATCGAACGGCCGAAGAGGTCTACGCTCTTCTGACCAATCAGTTGATTCTCTTTACGGCCGATCAGAAAAGAAAAAATGAAGGTTCTCTTCAGGCGGTCTATGCAAACGTAGGGCAGGTGTACCGGCTTTTAAAGAAGCCGGCTCTTTCCGAAGGCTTTCTCCAATGTGCTGTGAACCTGGATCCTACGAGTTCCATGGGGAAGTGGGCAAAGGAAGCCTTGGGAAGCAAGCGAACGAAGTTGATCGCTTCTCAGGTTGATCTTCTGATTAAAAAGCGGTTCAACGTGTATGCGATTTCCGATGTGGTTCTTGCCTCTCCGCTCTCTTTCTCGATTACGCAGAAAGAGGCTCTTCATCTTCAGAAGAGTGGGACCCATCCCGTGATTATCGATGCCCTCCTTGAGTCTTCCCGGGGAAAGGTTCGGGATCTGAAAGATATTATGGCGGATTGGCGTAAGAAGGATGCCGTCCTGATTGAGGCGGCGGAAAAGATCTCTTTTGAAGATCGTAATGTGCTGTTTGAGCAGAGTTATCAGTCTCATGGAGAAAAGAACTATTCCGATTCGATTCCCGGATTTAAGAAGGTCTTTTACCTCTGTGCCGACAAGGATCGTCCTCTTGCCGTGATCTCCGCCTATAACATTGCCTGTGCTTATTCTCTGGAGAAGCAGAGAGATGCCGCACTCGACTGGCTTGATTTATCGGTCTATTGCGGTCTCTTTGAGGATAAGCAGGATATGCTCTCTCATATGCAACAGGATTCCGATCTTGAATTTCTCCGAGCCGAGATTCGGTACAAAAAGATCGTAGAGGCCGGAAAAAAACTTCGCAGTCAGAAAGTGGTCGCCGGGAAGGCGACCCTCGGCGCAGAAGTAAGAAATTTAACCTCGGGAGAACGGAGTAAGGTCACTCTGAAGGCTGGGGTGGGAATCGTTGTCGTAAAAATCGATCCCAATGGAGGGGCGGCCAAGGCCGGATTAAAAGCGGGGGATGTGATCTGCAGGCTCGATGACGATATGGTTGGGGAGGCGGAAGACTTTCGCCAACAGATTTCTCTGAAGAGGCCTGGAGGAAAGGTATCGGTTACCTATCTCCGAGAAGGTGAATTCTGGAAGCTGGACGTTACTTTGGGGCAGGAAGGGTCGAAATAATCTGTCTCGCTCTCCGGAAGATCTGGATCCACATGTCCCAGGTGAGCCTGCCCGTGTTGGTGTTTTGCCGCGAGCAGTGGTAGGTATCGAGAAGGATTTGCTCTTTTCCCACACTGTGTTCTGCAGCGTGTTTAAAGGGGTAGTCCGAAAGGCGATGCTCGAGGATTTTCAGGATCGCGTCATGTCCTATCTTTCCGATGGCAAGAAAGATCTGAACCTGAGGGAGGAGCCTGTATTCTTCTTCCAACCAGTGACGACATTGAGAGAGTTCTTGCCCGGTGGGTCGATTCTGGGGCGGGGCGCATCGACCTGCTGATGTGATGTAGATGTTTCTGAGTGTCAATCCATCCCCCGGTCCTTCCGAAACAGCCTTGCTTCCAAACCCCGTCTCATAGAGTGCTCTATAGAGCCACTGCCCGGAATGATCTCCTGTGAACATCCTTCCGGTTCGGTTGGCCCCCCTCATACCGGGTGCGAGCCCTACGAGAAGAAGTTGTGCCTTTGGATCCCCCACGCCTGGGACGGGATGACTCCAGTAGCTCCGGTTTTTCTCATGGATTCCAGAGAGGTACGTCATGAGGCGGGGGCAGGCCTGACATTGAATAATCTTGCGGCCAAGCGTTGCCAGTTTTCCTTTTGCTTCTGGTGGTTTCATGGGGCGGGGGGCATGAACTCTTCGGGATCGACTCCGAGCGCATCGGCGATCCGATTGATGTAATTAAAGTAACTGATCACCTGGGTGGCATCGTGGATCGCCTCTTCCGAATGTCCATGGTTTCGTAACGCATTCATATCTTCTTCGGTCATCGCTTGTGGTGTGCGGGTCAACTTTTCAGCGTAGGAGAGGAGAGCTCTTGTCGGTTCGTCGACGGGGGCTGTTTTCCAATCCTTTTGAACGGCACGTGCGACCTCTTCTCCGACCTCGGCACGGAGGTCTGCCACATGAGATTCTACTCAGTAGTGGCACTCGTTTGTCTTGGAAACGACCACGGCGAGCATCTCCCGGGTGGCTCGCGAGAGGGGAGAATCAAAATGCATCGTACTCTGGTAGAGCCTCATGGAGGCGCGGAGGGTTTTTGGGTTGAGGCTCATAACCCGTATGATATTGGCAATATTTCCCGCCCGTTTCCGGGCGGCATCATACTCCCGCTTCAGTTCCCCATCCGCATCTTCTTCTGAGACGATTTTGATCCAAGCCATCGATAGCAGTCTACCCGCAAAAAATAGTGTCTGCCCGAAATTTTCGGAGAGAGAAAAGGGGGAGGGGTGCGTACAGGAGGGCACACACAACTACAGGGAAAGGGAATATGTGATGAAATCACTGATTTGGGTGCTTTTTCTGGCATTTCCGGCGATGTCTCTCGCGCAGACAGTTACGGTGGGGCCACCTCTTCCCCCTCCCCCCGGAGGAAGCGTAGGGGGGGGCTCTCCTGCGATTCCGTATCCGGATGCCACTCTTCTGCAGAAAGATTCGCAGGGGAATTCGATTCCCATGGGGGGGGTGTACAGCGAAGACACCATCTTTTTTGAGTGCATGGCTCCCGTCAACAATGTGAAGCTCAACATTGAGATCAAACATACTTCGGAGGATTTTGACGGTACCGTAACGATTTCCAGCAGTGCAACCGGCGTAAATCAGATGGCCTTCCTGTCGTACGAAATCCCCGATATTCACCCCTACAAGGCGCACTGGCAAGCGTGGTGGGAAGATGCGACGACCGGAGAGGTCTCTCCGAAAGTCTCCTTCGGAAACAATCAGGAGATTGATTCCGACTTTCATAAGGGGAGTATTGGGGAGGATGGAGAGCTCTATCGGGAACCGTTTCTTTTCGAGGGGTATCCTCCGGAATGGATCTTTGCCAACACAAGCGGAAGCGTTCAGTGGTATGTCGACGGGTCGCCTTCCGATGCTCCCGGGGGTGCATATCACACCACTCCTTTCAGCATGAACTACAATAATGGGACGCATTTTTACGATGGCCTTCCGACGTGGGGATTTTCAGCGACCCCCATTATCGATCTCGGTCTCGTTCAAAACCCGGTTCTAAAATTCTGGTGCAATTATGAGACAGAGACATCTGGGACACTGAAAGACCAACGGTATGTGTCGGTGCACAATGATTACGTCACGATGGTCTATTACGATTCCCAGTTGTTCGGTCAATCCTACCAGGGTTCCTGTGACGAGATGGGAATCTGGCACCAGCATTCCATTCCTCTGGAGAGCAGTTGGGGAGAGGTTCGGATTCGATTTACATTTGATTCCGTAGACAAGTTCAACAATATGTATGCCGGATGGTTTATTGATGACATTGAAATCAACGGGACAACTCCTCCCGGGCTCGATTCCGCTTCTCTCGACCAACTTGACGAGCAGGGAAACTCCATCCCGGTGGGCGAGGTGGTAGAGGGAGATTCCATCACGTTCGTGGGGAGTGTCGAAGTTTTCAATGGATACCCCGTCCGGCTCGAGATCGAATTCCAGAGACTCGGTATTGCCTTTACCGGTGAACCTTCCCATGTCGGGGGGTTCTTTACCGGTACCGCTCCGCTTTCCGTCACTCTTTCCGATCTTTCGGGTGGAGATTATCGGTGGCAAGCCCGTCTTGCCGATACGGAAGGAACGGTTTCCGATTGGATCGAGTTTGGTCTCAATCCTACTACCGATCGAGATTTTCATTGGTTCTCGATCGAAGAAGCTCCTCCGGAGGAAGAGGCAGAAGAAAATCCTATCCCGGTCTGCTCAGGATCTCTTTCTTCCGGGCCGGTCTCCCTTAACATATTCATCCTCTTCTGGGGTTTTCTCCTGTTGCTCTCGGTACGAAATCCCCAGCCCTGATCATCTCGACCGGAAGGCCCATCAGGGTGAGGGGTCTTCCGGTCTCTTCTTACTGGAAAGGAGAGTTTCATGCCCCTTGCTGTGTTACAGAAGCGAAAGTCGAAACCGTCCCCCGATCAGACGACGTTGGAGTTGATGCATGTTCCTGTGGAACCATTTGAGACTCCTGCGCAGGATGGGATCTCTGTCACCCTTGGGGGGCTTGGATTGATCCAGGTCGGCCGAGATAAGAATGCGCAGAAGATTGCTTCCACGTGGATGAACGGAGTCTCTGGGCAGGTTATCCGGAATAAATTGAGACGTGTCTTAGAAGAGTCGCTTGAGAATCTGGCCAAGAAGAAGAGTTCTTCTGAAATCAAAACCCATTGGGCGGGGTTTGGACAGCTTCTAGAGACCCAAGCCCATTATGCGCTTTCTCGCCTGGGAATGGAGTTTATCGGGTTTCTTCCCGGAAAAGATCTCTAAGGTATTTGGAATAGTTTTCTCAATCATATTTCCGGATGTGCTATAATAGATGTGCATATGGGATTTCTTCCGGGGGTAAATTGGATTCGGCTTTCCCTGTGGTCAGGTCTCCTGTCCATTCTGTTCCTTTTTGCTTCCCCCCCGGCTTCGGCGCAATTACAGGGGGACCTAACCGTTGATCCGACACCTACTGGACCTGTTCCTGTCGGGGTCTATTCCACCCTTACGGAGGCCATTGAGGACTTGAATTCTAATGGTGTAGGAGGAAAGGGTGTTGTTTTTCATTTGAAGGCAGGGATCTACGATGAGGGATCTGTCTACGATATTACCGCGGGCGGGGGAGTTGCTGCTTTGTA
>CAYRLD010000149.1:0-6457 GCA_964424925.1 uncultured Planctomycetales bacterium | reverse complement strand
TCAGAAGAATCATTAGTCCAAAGTCCCCAACACTTTCACAAGCCTCTTATACAGATCGTCCGGATCGGAGAAATTGTCCCAATCGATATCATGCAGTCTGTCGACATCATCCGGGGTCACCCGCACGTTCAATTTCCGGAGTTCACCCGACTTGGAACGGAAAAACAGGTTCGATTCTCCCGGCTTAGGATCAGGAATTTCAACCAGTTCTCCATCAATTTCCATTAGCTGAAATGTATCGTCGCTTGGACTGTAACGGTCCCAGCCACCTGGAGAAAATGTAGGGTCGCTTCGACTGTAATGGCTCCCGGAACCGATTCGGTTTGCTTCGACGATAAGGAGCCAGAACAGGTGGCAATTCTCCCCACTCGCATTCTCCCTATAACCTCGTTCAAAGGATTGCCAGCCCTTCCCCAGCGTTCTACTACTCGTACTCATATGGTGTTCATGCTTCCCCTCCTCACTCACACTTTCAAGCTCATTAAAGAGAAACAGGGGAGAGAAAGAGCCGGGTAGATAGGAAAGACCCACAAAAGCCCCTCCGGCAATCATATAGATGGCAACGATACGTGCGGAGGGTATGAATCCACGTACCCTTGCGCCCTTCGCAAATTCCGCTTTCGTGGAGGGAAGGAGGAGGGCCACAAGAGAGAATCCATTCAGAACGAAACCCAGGGAGCAGACCAGGGCTACATACGAAAAACTTACGGCATCCCCATTTCGTCTATGGAAACCTTCCACTCCGGAAAGAAGGGCCTCTCCAAATAGAGCCCCGGCGCCCGCGCAGAAAAGAATACTCACTACAATAGCCGCGATTCGGGAGCCGTTCCGATTGTCAAGAAGTCCATAGCCGAGAAACACCAGGATAACCCAACCGAGGTCGACATGGGAACCACCCTCTCCAAACGAGAACACCATGTTTACCAGGCCACCAAAAGCCAGGATCAGATAGAGGTGACCGACCCAGTCTCCCCATCCCGATTTTTCTTTCGTTTCATCCATACTCACGCTCCTAAACCTGTATTGCCCCACCGAAATACAATCACCGGAATGAGGTTGCGGTTTTAAAGTTACCCCCCATAGTGGGAGAAGGCCTCTTATGAACCGAAAAGAGCGCGCCTATTTAAAACCAACCTTCCCTTTCGGCCAATGTATGTCTGCGTGGTCATCCAGATAGATTGATTTTTCGACAGGAGGGCTTTCACGATGGGTACCATCTATTTCCTATTTCTCTTGATCGTTCTTATTACGTATGAACTTCGGATTAAAAAAATTGAGAATCAGCTCGGAATAACCAACAAACGCAAATCACTGAAAGAACTGCTCTTCATCGGAAAGCATCGTCCGGATGAACTGCAAAAGTAATTCATCGACGTGACTCAATCGGGGAGGATCCAATGAATCCATTAGAAATAGTGCATCCCATTTTGATTTGCGGAATGATCATTTCTGCCTTTTGGCTTCTGTGCATCGTGATGAAGAATCGTGAGAATTTCCTTGAGATCTTTCGAAAAGAAGATCCGACCGGGATGGGATGGAAGAAACTGAATTCCAGGGTCGTTTTCCTTGTTCTCGGAGGGACGCTTTCTTTGCTCTTCCTTTCAGTCCTTTCGGCGATAATCTGGTCATCCGAACTGTACGTACTGGCCATGAATGCCGATCAAATCGAGCAGGATATTCGAGAAAAGATGGATTCGATCGGGTTCCTCGGTCCCATAGCCCTTATTGGCGGACTTTTCCTCCTAATTATCCTATTTGGATTGCTCAGGAAAATGATGACTTCGAAATCAGATCAACGAGATCACCTTGCGGTGAAGATGATTAATAAGAAGTTTAGCAGGATCCCGAAGGCCTTCTGGGTTTCCAGCGCACTGTTTTTTGGACTTTTAGCCGGCACATCTATTATAGACAAAGGTGATTCTGTATCGGGTTGGGATCTGGGGGTGGCAACAACCTTCGGCCTTCTATCTCTTTTTTATCTGGTCATGGCTTTTCGGAAAAAACCGGCGGAAATTTCAGATACGGTAGTCAGCTAAATACGGGATAGCAACACTACTTGGCACAGAGAACACAAGGCACCCGGTAGGTCCCCTTGCATTTCACACATTTCTTGGGCAGGACGCCCTTTCCGATACATTTGTTGCACCGCTTCCCGCTCGGAAGAATCCCATCGCGACCGCACGGATTGCAATACTGCCACCCCTCTTTGCAGGTCACACAACGATTCGTTTTTCTTCCATTACAAAAATTACAGGCGGAGCTCTTTATGGGACGGGGCTTGGCGGAGGGATTTTGCTGATCCATATATTTTCTATGCTCTTCTCTCAACTGGATCTTTTCCACTTCCTGTATAGCCATTCTCCGCTCAATCGCATAAAAAGCGAATCCGCCGATGACCGCTAGACCAATGATGCCAATCACGACCATAACGCCCTTCGAGATCCCTTTATGAGACTTCCCCCAGTTTCCGTACACAATCGGCTCCGGCTTCGGAAAGGGGTGCTGATGGGAAGGGGGAGCAACCGGTTCGGGTGAAGGGGAAATGGGAGGCGAGGGGGGCGCTGGAGTAACCGGTTCGGGAAGCGGAGGTGGCGATGGTGGAACCTCCGGAACAATCGGCTCGGGAGGAGAGGCAACCGCCTCATCCTGGTCCATTGATGCACATTCCGAGCAGACCGTCTCTCCCGGTTTCGCATCGAACGACTGGGCACAAAGAGGACAGAGTTCACTCGCCATCGGGAATATTCTACCCATCCGAAAATCATATGCCAATATCGATGTACGAATTCGGGCCGGGAAGACGTTGAATAAAGCAGGTGACACGACGATACTGGCTTCGGGCATGGAGAGAGAAATGACCTGGATTCTGGCGATGGTCTTGGCGTTGGTTGCGCCTTCCTGTTCCACAACGGGCGATTCTGCCCGTCCGCTCAATTCCACCGTCCTGAAAATGATGAAGGGCTACCCCACGGACGGCTCTTATCAATACTGGTGGCCCCGAGGCAGCAAGTGGGCCGGAACGACGCAAGACCTCGTCTACCAGGGAAAGATGATCGCAAAAGGAGACAGTCAGAATCGCTCCTATTGCTGCGGCCTCACCTTCGAAGTCTACTTCAAAGCGTACGAAGCCGCCTGTCGGAAAAAGGGGAAACCATTTCGAATCGGCCGGCTATCGCCTTCCGACGTAACCGAACTCCGCCTCCGCTGGTATGGGGCGTCCCGCAATGGGGATAAGAAAAAACTAATACTCGAAGCGCTCACCTCTATGGGCCTCGGACAAAAAGTCGCTCGCCCCGAAGACGCCCGCCCGGGTGACTTCGTCCAACTCTGGCGGAAAAATGGAAGCGGACACTCGGTCATCTTCCTCAAATGGGAACGGTCGGGAAAGAAGATCACCGGAATTACCTACTGGTCCTCTCAACCAGGAACCAACGGGATCGGAGAGAGAACCGAACGGTTCACCGGGAGTCGTGGGGTCGATCCTGATCAGATCTTCATCGCCCGAGCGATCCAACCTTAGTAGGCGAGAAGTTTCTTCGCCGCCTTCGCAATCTCATCCGGCTGAACGAGGAAGAAATCTTCCAGGGGCGCGGAGTACGGGACGGGGGTATCCGGAGCCGTGACCCGAATGACCGGAGCGGACAGGTATTCGAAGGCCTCTTCGTTTATGGTCGCCGAAATTTCCCCGGCAATCCCACCGGTACGGGTATCTTCATGCACAATGAGAAGTTTACTCGTCTTTCGCACGCTCTCCACAATCGCTTCCCGGTCGAGCGGATAGATCGATCGTAGATCGATCACCTCGACCGAAGCGTCGAGATCTTTCACCACCTCGAGACAGCGGTGGACCATCATCCCATAGGTGACAATCGTAAGGTCGTCCCCCTCTTCTACCACCTTCGCCTTTCCGATCGGAACGATGTAGTCTTCCTCTGGAACCACTTCCTTGATCCGTCGATAGAGGTATTTATGTTCGAGGAAAAGACAAGGATCGTTATCGCGAATGCACGCACGCATCAATCCAAGCGCATCGGTCGGAGTAGACGGAGCAACGACTTTAATTCCGGGAGAGTGAGCGAACCACATCTCCGGATTCCGAGAGTGAAAAGGTCCGCCCCGAACCGCCCCACCCCAGGGGCCGCGCATCGTAATGGGAACCCCTTGCCCCCACCGATACCGGCTGGTACCGGCAAAGTTTACAATCATGTCGAACGCGCAAGCGATGAAATCGATAAACTGGAATTCGACAACCGGACGCATGCCGACATAACTCGCGCCAATCGCCGCGCCGACGAACCCCTCTTCCGCGATCGGGGTATCGATCACCCTTTCGGCACCAAACCGTTCCTGTAATCCTTTGGTGACCCGAAAAGCCCCTCCGTAAGAGCCGATATCTTCTCCCATGAGAAAGACGGAAGGATCCCGCTCCATCTCATCACCGAGCGCTTTGGTGATCGCATCAAGGTAGGTAATCTCAGCCATTATTTTTCCCACCAGGGTGTATAGGGAACGATCGAATCATCTTCGAAGACGCCGCGAAGGGCTTCCGCCCCTTCCGGCCAGGGACTTTCATCCGCAAACCGAACCGCATCCTCAACGGTTTCATCTACTTTTTTGCGAACGTCGGCCCGTTCGGCTTCCGTAAATTCAGTCTCAAAGCGCGCAATCGGATCTTTCTTTTTCCACTCTTCCAACACAGAAGGAGGAACATATTCCGCCGGGTCATGCACCGCATGCCCGCGAATACGGAAGGTCTTAAACTCCAGTAATTGCGGACCCTTGCCGGCACGAGCCGCATCGACCGCTTGCCGAGTTAGTCGATATACCTCGGTCACATCATTTCCATCCCCGACCTTCCCTTTGATTCCGAAGGCCAGTCCCTTGTCGACAAGATTCTTCGGAAGGGTTTGGGTATCGGTCGGCGTGGAGTAGGCGTAGCCATTATTTTCAATGATGACAACGAGAGGAAGCTTCTGAATCGCGGCGAAGTTCATGCCTTCGTAGAAGTCTCCTACAGAAAGAGCGCCATCCCCAATGAAGGTCATCGCGACGCGGGTCTCCCCTTTGAGCCTCGCTCCGAGAGCCATTCCCGCCATGACCGGAACAAGCGTCGCCAACATGGAAATACAGGAAACAACCCCCGTTCGCTCCACATCCCCGAAGTGCTGACTATTATCCTTCCCCCCTGTGGGAGAAGTCGCCCGGGCAAAGTATTGCGTCATGATGTCACGGGCGGTGTGCCCCCGGACAAGCACGACTCCGGAATTCCGAATCATCGGAGCAACGTAATCTTCTTTTTCTAACGCATGAGCCGCACCAATCGAGATCGCTTCCTGCCCCAAAGAAGAGAAGAGTCCCCCCGTAACCTTGCCTTGGCGATAGAGTGCTTGCGCACGATCATCCAACGCTCGGGTCAGTACCAGGTCATGGTACATTTCGAGCTTGAGCTCTTTTGAAATTTTGGGTGTTCGGGGAGGCATTTCGAAAGGGGATCCTACTTTCTAAATATGATCCCCTCAAGGAAATCAGTCACATTTTCATAAAAGTGGGAACTTGTCGCCCTTCGCTGTGAACCGTAGAGTAACGGCATGATCTGGAGAGGTTTTCTATTTTCCCTTCTGCTTACCTGCGGGTGCACCGAAAAGTCTGACCCATCCCCGCTTCTGGCTCCCCCGCTTGTGGTGAACAAAGAATATTATCCCCTCGAAGTGGGATGTCGCTGGGAATACCGCTCGCAACTCGGCTTGAAAATAAAAAGAGAGGTCGCAGAAGGAACGGAAGGGGAATGGAAGAAGATGATCTTTACCCTTCCTCTTCTCGGAGAGAAAACACTCTCTATGAAAAAGACTCCCGAGGGGATCATGGCTCGACGAGAAAACCGGAATCAATTGATCATGCGATTCCCGATGAAAGTAGGGGAAAGTTGGACGATCGACTTCCCCGGTGAGGAACTCGCCCTCTGCACAGTAGAAAGGCCGGAAACAGTGGAGATCCTGGGAAAAGCGATCCCCTGCACGAAACTTCGCGTCGATCGAACGGACCGAAAATCGAAAAAGACAACCCGGGACTTCGAATGGTATGCCGAGGGAATTGGATTGGTTCAAGTCACCGTTACCGTCATGAAAATGACACAAACCTTTACCCTTACTTCTTATACCCCGGCGGGAGATTCACGTGAGTAAATTTACGTTGGAAGAGGTGCGACATCTCTACGATCGTCGTGCGCCCTTCTACGATTCGATCGTCGCAACCCTCTCCCTCGGGAAAGATGGACGGTATCGCGACCATGCAGTACGGGAACTACAGGCAGACCGGAGTCATCGGATTTTGGATGTCGGATGTGGAACCGGCCTCAACTTTCCCCGCCTCCCCTCGCATATTGTCGGCATCGATCCGAGTGCCGGCCTCTTGAAGATCGCAAGAAGGAGAGCCCCCCGACTTTCGATGGGAATCGGGC
>CAYRLD010000148.1:0-6501 GCA_964424925.1 uncultured Planctomycetales bacterium | reverse complement strand
GGGAAGAGATTTCGGCCATTACGCCGGCAAAACTGACGGATCTTCATCAGCGTGTGATGCGAGAGGCTCCGGTCGAAATCTTCATTGTCGGAGATGTTCGGCTGGCAGAGACCGCAGATATTGTGGGCAAGGCCTTCCCTCTTCCGAATCGAGATCCAAAGCCTCTCCCTCCGACATCCGTTCTGGGGGGGGATGGAAAGAAAGTCCGAGAAATTATCGAGACCATGGATGTCGACCAGGGTAAACTGGTTATGGGAGTACGAACGGGAGTGACCTGGAGCGATCCGGACATTTTTCCGCTTACCTATTACAATGGGATTTTCGGTGGGTTTGCTCATTCGAAACTTTTTGTCAATGTGAGGGAACGGGATGGAATGGCCTACTCTGCGGGCTCTTCTCTTGATAATACCAAAGGCCTCCTTTTAATTTCGGCCGGGATTGATGCTTCTAAATATCAAGACTGTATTCGAGTGATCCAGGAAGAGATGAGCGACATGGCAGAAGGGGAATTCTCTCAAGATGCTTTCGATAAAACCCGAAGCCTCCTGATTGATCGAATTCATTCCCGGGAAGATAGCCCCTCTTCGCGGATCGGATCGTTCGCCGAAATGCTTCAGAATGGAAATCCTCTTTCCACAGAAGAGATCCTACAGAAAATCAGCGGAGTGACTCCGGAGGACGTTGTACGTGTCTCTTCGCGGGTCAATCTTTCTACGATCTACTTTTTACAGAAGGATTCATGAGCGAAATCGAAGTAACGAATTGGTCTGAGGGCGATTTGCCCCGATTCGTTCGCTTCTGGAACCGCTCTTTTTCCGATCGTCGGAACTTCTTTCCGATTACCGAAACCCATTTCCGCAACCGTGTTCTGGAAAAGAAGACCGCGGTGGAAGCTTTCGATCCCACTACGTTCCTTCTTGTCCGGGAAGGTGATGAGATCATCGGCGTTCTTCACGGTGGGATTCGCGTAGAAGAACTCTGTCGGACGCTGCATTCTACTTGGCCGGGGGGAGAGCAGGCTTATATTGCTCTTTATCATGTCCGAGAAGAGAATCGAAAGCAGGGTATTGGGTCTGCCTTATGGCGTCGCTTTTATGAAGTCGCTGGGGAAGGGCGGCAACTGGTCGTGGATGGCCAATGCATCAATCCTTTCTATGGCAACAGTGAAGGGCCGTTCACTCCTTTCTGGGGAACGCCAGAAGGTATCAGTGTTTCGTGGGCGGATTCGGGGACGAAGAAATTTCTCGCCCGCAAGGGTTTTGCGCCCCGCTTCAAAGCGGTGCAGATGGAACTTGATGTCTCCCATGCGGAGTATCAGGGCTCGCTTCCTTCCGGATTTGATCTGAAGGTTGTACATGACTACTACCCCGATCTTGGGGTGACCTATGGAGTCGCCCAACGATACGATAACGGTGGCGAGTTTGCTTGTGCCGTTGTTCTTTCTCATGGCAAAACCGTTGCGGTTCTTTCCTGGTTTCCTCTGAAGGAGATCGACCCTTCCCGGTACGCCATCTATGAAGCGATGGTGATGGATGAGTATCAGGGGAAGGGGCTCGGGCGTGCCCTTGTTGCGGCCGCGATAGAGTGGTTCCGCTCAAAGAAAGCCTCGACTTGTGATGTTTTGACGCTTCCGGAGATCTCTCGGCCCGCCTATGAACTCTATACTCGTGCTGGCTTTACTCCATGTGAAAACTGGGCGATTTATTGATTTTCCAAGGCCATTATGGGTTTTCCCTCTCCTTCCAAATTTCCCATTTTTTCCGCAACTCCCGGACCTGGGAGGGGTTACATGAGCGATGAACAAGGAGTGGGTTTATGAATTGCCGAGAGAGACAAAAAGAGATCAGTGAGGCTCTGGACGGTCAGCTTGATCAGGCGACTCGTATAGAGTTAGACGCCCATCTAGAGGCCTGTTCGACCTGCCAGGAGACAGCCGCTCAATTAAAGGGGACATGGGATCTTCTTCTGGAATATCCTGAGATTACCCCTTCTCCCCACTTCTTGGCTCGGGTCAAATCCCGTCTCGGAATTCCTTTTGGTTGGAAAGTCACCGGTGGTCTTCTCGCCACCGCGGCTGCCGTACTTCTCGCCTTCGTATTTGTCGTTCGTCCCAACGCAACCGATTCTCCTGGAATGGATCCGAGTGCAGCGGTGACAGCGGAAGAAAGAGAACTTCTCGAATATCTGGATGTAGCCGAAAACTACGAAGTGGTCCAAGCCTTAGAAGTCCTTATCGACAAGGCGGAGACCGAGGGCGGGCAGATCTTCTTTCCGTCCGGAGGCGAGGAGAAATGAGTCGCTTCTTCCTTTCCGTTTTCTGTCTGGGGCTTCTCGGCCTCTCCGGGATGGCTCAGGATGCTTCTGTGAATACAGATCGGCTGGAACGGATTCGGAAGATGTCTCCTGAAGAGCGAGAGCGATTGCTGAAATTAGTGCGAAAGATCAAGAAACTCCCTGAGGGGGAGAAGATTCGCCTCAAGGATAACCTGCGTAAATTTCGGGAGTTCTCCCGGGAAGATCAAAAAAAGATCCGGGACAGGGCGCATCGACTTTCTCCCGAGGAGCGGGATATTTACCGGGGACTTGTCGCGCAACTGAACCACTCTTTCTCGAAGGAAGAACGCCGAAAGATGGAGGGCTTTCCCCGGATGCTTTTCTTTTCCTGGTTGCAGAATGAGCGCCCGGCTGATTTTGACCGTTTAACCTCGATGGCCTCAGAAGATCGAGGAGATGTTTTCCCGAGTCTACTCTCCGATTTTACGACAACGGTCAAAGATCGAGTTCGGAACCATTTCCGAAAGCATCGGTGTGTTCCTCCTGCAGTTCTCCTCTCGATGGAGCGCGAGGATGGATCTCTCGTTTGGACAAAATGGCACCGTTTTGTCCGGGAATGCCGAGGGAAGAGGCAGTCCGATATGCGCCGGAAACCTCCTCGGTGGCAGTAAGACCCTCCCTTTGCTGTTGAGACGTCACTTTCTCCCTGTTATAATCTGCGCCTTCCTAATTCGAGGAGAAAATGATGTTGAAATTGACCCTACTTTTGGCTCTCGTTAGCTCTGGAGATGATCTGCAGGATCGTCTTGTGGCCCGATTACAAGAGATGACGGCGCAGGCGAGGGAATCGGCACTTCATGTGCTCGAGATCCTTCCCCCGGAAAAACGACGGGAGGCGGCGCAGGAATTCCTGGAAAAAGGGCGCGACGCTCTCGAAAAACGCCATCGCGATGGGAAATGCTGCCCCTACCTAAAGGAAAAGTTTACCAAGTGGCGCACTCGGTGGATGAAACGCACGATGGAAACCCTTTCGCGGGAATGGAAGCGTATGCCCCAGGATCAGAAGCAGGAAGTTTTCCGGTTTATGATGGAAATATACAAGGGGCTTCCAGATGATTCGAAGAAGGCTCTGATGAAGGAAGTTCAGTCCCAGATGTTCCGGGGTTTTGGATCCAAGAAGAAAAAATAGGAGGGAGTCGTGGGTAAGAAGGTTGGTGTGATCCTAGCGGGATCGGGTGTGAATGACGGCTCTGAAATTCATGAAGCGGTCTGCACAATGGTGGCCCTCGACCGCGCCGATGCCGAAATCATCTTTGCGGCACCCGACAAGGATCAGCGGGATGTCATCGACCACCAGGCAGGTGCCCCGATGGAAGAGACCCGAAATGTACTTGTCGAATCAGCTCGGATTGCCCGGGGAAATGTACGGAATCTTGGATCTCTCGAAGCGGATGAACTCGATGCGGTGATTCTTCCGGGAGGCTTCGGAGCGGCCAAGAATCTTTCAAGCTTTGCCGTAGATGGAAAGGATTGTTCTGTCGATCCCGACCTTGTGCGTCTTCTTCGAAATATGAACCAGGCGGGAAAGCCGATCGGAGCTCTCTGTATTGCGCCGGCGATCATTGCGGCGGTTTTTGGCTCTGATCATAAGCCTGAAATTACGATTGGTGCGGATGAGGGCACTGCGTCGGCACTCGAAGCGATGGGAGCCAAGCATGTTTCCAGTTCGGTGTCAGATATTGTGATTGATGAACAGAACAAGATTGTGACCAATGCGTGTTACATGCTCGCAACACGGATTTCGGAAGTAGCAAACGGGGCGGAGAAAGTCGTTAAGGCCGTTCTCGAAATGGCGTAGTCCGGGGAAAGAGGGGGATCATGTCAGAATTTCTCAAAGCGCTTCAAGATCGAATCTTGATTGGGGATGGTGCGCTCGGAACCCAGATCTATGGGAAAGGGGTTCCTCTCGGCCACTGTTATGATGAACTTAATCTGACGAAGCCTCACCTCATCAAAGTGATCCATCGAGAATATGTGGATGCGGGGGCGGATATGCTCCTGACCAATACCTTTACCGCCAACCGCCTTCGTCTGAAACAGCACCAACTCGAATCGAAGGTTCATGAGATCAATTTGGCGGGAGCCCGGATTGCCCGGGATGTGGCGGGTCCGAACCGGTTTGTTGTCGGTTCCATCGGGCCGATTACCGGAGTAAAGCACGAAGAAGAAGAGCTCTCTTCCGATGAGAAATTTGAAGTCTTTTCCGAACAGGCGAAGGCTCTCGGGGAAGGGGGGTGTGATGCCATTAGCCTCGAAACCTTTACCGATCTCGATGAAGTAAAGATTGCTCTTCGTGCGGTGAAAGAGGAAACAAAGCTCCCTTGTTCTTGTTTGATGGCATTTGTTTTTAAGATGAAGACCCCCTTTGGGGTCGGTCCACTGAAGGCGATCAAAGCGTTGGAGGCAGCCGGAGCGGATATCATTGGAGCAAACTGTACGACTCCTCACTGGACCGCCAAGGTAATCGAACGGATGGGGGTTTCAACCAAAGCGAAGCTTTCCGCCTATCCGAATGCTGGCATGCCGGAATATCGGGATGGACGGTACATGTATCTGACGACCCCTGATTATTTCGCCGAGATGGCTCTGAATATGGTGAATTCCGGTGCGAATCTCGTTGGGGGATGTTGCGGAACAGGCCCGGAGCATATCCGTGCTGTGGCCGATCGATTACAGGGAGGTCGTCCTCGTCCCCGAATTATTTCCTTTAAGCCGGATACGATCGTATCGAAGAGATCTTCGTCCCCTGAAAAGCCTCGGTCAAGAGGGTTCCTCGATACGATTCAGAAGAAGACACCGATTGTTGTTGAGCTCGATCCTCCCCGTGGGCTGAAATTTGAAAAGCTCGTCAAGGGCGCGAAAAAACTTCACAAACTGGGCGTTGATGCGATTACGGTCGGAGACAATCCTCTCGCGGTGATGAGGATGGGTCACCTTGCTCTTGCCCATTTCCTCGAACGGGAAGGGGTTCCGACGATTCTTCATATTTCCTGTCGGGATCGAAATCTGATTGGACTTCAATCGACGATTCTGGAGGCGGCGGCCCTTGGGATTGAATCTCTTCTGCCGATTACAGGTGATCCTGCGAAGGTGGGGGATCAACCCGGCGCTACAAGCGTATACGACTTAAACTCCTTTGGTCTTATTGAACTCATTGCAAAGATGAACGGCGGGAAAAGTTATTCGGGAAACTCTATTCAGAAAGCGACCAACTTCAGTATTGGGGTCGCCTTTAATCCAAATGTGAAGGATGTAGACCGACAGGTTCGTCGCCTGAAGAAAAAGGTCGATGCGGGGGCTCAGTACGCGCTTCCGCAACCGTGTTATGACATCGAAAAAATTCCCGCTATGTATGAAAGCATTCGTGCCGGCGTAGGCGACTTCCCCGTCTTCTTTGGGGTCTGTCCTTTGGTGAGCGCCAAAAATGCGGAATTCCTCGCACACGAAGTTCCGGGGATTACGATTCCAGAATCGGTCATTGAACGGATGCGGTCCACCCCGGAAGAGAAACAGCGGGAAGAGGGAATCAAGATTTCCCAGGAGTTGATCGATGCGGCGATCGATTATGCCCCCGGCTTTTATATTGTTCCCCCCTTCGGATCGATTGAACTCTCAACTCTCTTGACGAAGTACATCCAGAAGCGGTTGGCTGAGCGGACTGCTGCCTCGGCATGATCATTCGTCTTGGATCGACCAATCCGGTAAAAGTTCGTGCGACTCAAAAAGCGTTCCGTCTATTCTGGCCAAAGTCCCGGGTCATTCCCATTTCGGTTACGAGCGCTGTTTCGGAACATCCTTCCTCTCTTCGCGAGATCGCACGGGGGGCACGCTCGCGTGCTCGTCTTGCAGGGGGGGAGTCCGACTTTATAGTGGGGATTGAAGCGGGGACCTTTCGGAACCGGGTGGTCGGAACGGTGCCCCACTTGATTACGCTCGCCTATATCACCGATGGGAAGAAAACCTCTTTCGGAGGGAGTCCCTTTTTTCCCCTCGAAGATCCCTCCCTGATTCACAATGCAGGGCCGGGGGGGGCGATCGCGGCTTTAACCAAAAAGAAGATTACCCGGGAAGGGGTAACGAAGGATGCGGTTGTGATGGCGCTGGCGCCCTGGTTGGGGTAGTCAAAAATTCCCTCCTCTGCCGAAGAAGCCTGTATACTGTTCATAG
>CAYRLD010000147.1:0-6510 GCA_964424925.1 uncultured Planctomycetales bacterium | reverse complement strand
TGGAAGAAGAAGCGCTCGCAGCAGAATCATGGGGGGAGGAGAAAGAGTCCGGTGACGTAGCCCTTTCTGAGCAGGCTCCCCACCCGATCTTGGGCCATACAGAAGCTCACTCTTTATTCTCTGGGGAGGAACTTTCCCGTTTAAAATTGACGATTTTGACCGGGGTGGATCCTGACGCAAAGAGGGAAGCCCTGCGGAGGATTGCTCTTTCGCCTCTTCCTCTTGAAGAGAAAGGGGCGATTACCATCCCTGTTTTGAGCGATGCGGATCCTCGCGTCCGCCGTGAGGCTGTGGAGGCCCTGCGCCATCTCGGGATGGATGGGGCTCTTTCCGAATTGCTTTCGACTCTTGCCGAGGGACCTTCTCATTCCAAATTAATCGCATTGCAGCGGATCGAAGCTCTTCGAGAGAAAGTGGCCGATCAGGAACGAAAGATCACGCTTGGATGCCTTGTCGCCACTCTTACGTTTGAGGAGGACGAGGAAGTCCGTGCGGCCCTCTTGGAGACCCTGCTTGGATTCCGCAAACTCCTTTCGGAGTCGAGCGATTTCTTTGTCACGCTGGTTCGATGGCTGGTGAAAGCCTTGGCAAAAGATCCGGCGCAGGTTTCCACTCCGGCTCGAAAGTTACTGCTCTCTTCTGAGATGGTGTCGTCCTCTGCTGTGGCGGGGATTCTTTGGCAAGAATTGGAAGGGATTCGCGTTCCCTCTATTCGCTCGTTCTTTCAGGCGATTCTCTGTGGCATGGCTCTCGATTCCGTCCGGAAGAAGGAACTATCCCTTCAGATTTCACGAGATCTGGCGACTCTTCCAGCGGAGGATCTCTCGGCCGCAAGGTTAGCCGAAGCGATGACCCTACTCGGGGATGACGCTCTCCTGGCTCTTCATGAGACTCTTCCCACCGTCGCGGAGGATTCTCTTGGGTTCTATCTGAAAATGGTGGATGCCGCCGCTTCGATGGAAGGGGTCGATGAAGAATTGCGTGGCCAGACGGGGGAGCTTTTTCTTCAGACGCTCAAAACAGCCTCTCGTTCGGTTCGAGGGGTGATTATGGAAGCCGAACTCTGCAGTCATCCCTCTCTCTCGACTGAATTGAAGCAGAAACTCTGTATCGATATTGTTCGAAACCTTCACCTTCTTCGTTCTGATCAATTGGTGGAGGGGACCGTTTCCATTCTGATGAAGATGGGCGGGGGGATACTTTCTTCTTTAGAGCAACTCATTCGAGATAGTTCTTATCCCGTTGAGCGCGAGGTCTCGGCCAAAGCTCTTCTGGAAATTGTTATGGCGGAATCCAAAGCGAATGAATTCCTTCCTTTTTACCGATCCTTGGAGGCCGAAGAGATCCTTCCTCCGGGAGTGGTCTTTCGTTCCGTGGGAAGGCTCTGTTCTCATCCCGATGTTGATCGTACATGGGTCGAAGAGGTGTACCGGGACTATTCGAAGAATCTGAAAGAATCTCCTCATCGGTTTGATCTGATTGCGGCGCTTGCCTGGGTGGCGGCCGCCCCCGGGGCCTCGCGTCAAATGGCGGCGGACATTACGCTTCAATTGATTCGTCTCTTTGACTGTAATTTGCCGAGTCCCGAAGTGACTCGATCGGAAACCGAAGATGGCCCCATGTTTATTCTCGGGAATGAGACGGAAGTCTATACCGATCTTTTACCGGATGTGATTGGTGGGGTTGCAAGGTTGGTCTGTTCCGGAAAGCTCGCTCCGGGTGTTTGTGTGCGTACGACAGATCGCCTGATTGAAAAATATGATGCGGTAATGGAGTATCGGGAGGTTTGGGCTCCCGGAAATATTGTGGAATTGGGGGAAGCTCTTTCTCAGATTGCACGATATGAGAAATCTTCAAGTGAGATCCGGAAAAAGATTCTCGAAACTCTCTTGAAGAATGCACGGAATCTTGCCACTGCCCGTATCTTGTCAGAGGTATTCTATTCCATTCCAGAAAACACGGATCCTTTTGCGGTGCTTGCCGAAACCTGTATGGATCGACTTTTTGAATTACGTGCGCACCCGGCTTATCAGGAGCGGGAAGATCAGCGTATTTTGGTTTCTGCGCTTGGACGGATGGCCCTTGTCTCTTCTATTGGATTATCGGAAAAGAAAGGGGCCTCTTTGAAGCGGCAGGCGGTGGAGGCACTTCTTGAAGAAGTCGGGCCGGGGTTCCCCGAAGGAAATCAGGTTCTCCAGGAGTTATCTTTGTCGGAGAATCTTTCGGATGAACTGATGGAACGGATTTCTAGCGCGGGAAGGTTTCGAGACGTATGAAATATACCGCCGACATGGTGATCCAGGATGCGCTGGATCTGGATCCTCGGGTGGGGGACATCATGGAGAAACTGGGGTGGAGTTGCATTGAGTGCGTTGCCGCGGAAGCAGAGACTTTTCGAGTGGGATCGATCTATCACGAGAAGGATCTGGAAGAACTTCTCCGCGCCCTCAATCAACTTGGGGATCAGGAGTGACGCTTCACGATCCGGTACGCTATCGAAAGGGAGTGGGTCCCAAACGGGCGGCGGCTTTAGGACGGGCTGGAATTGAGAGCCTCCACGACCTCCTTACTTACTATCCACGCAAGCATTATGACCGTGGGGATGTCCGTCCCATTCGGGATGTTCGCCCCGGTGAGGCGGCGACCATTCTGGGGCAGGTGATCGCTCTTCGAGACCGACGTACTTCCCGGAAATTTATGCATCTCTTCGAAGTCGAAATAAAAGATGAAAGCGGTTCCATTACGGCCGTCTGGTTTAACCAGGCTCACCTGAAGCATCTGTTTCGAATGGGGGATCGCCTTATCGTTACAGGGCAGGTTCAGGTTTTTCGAGACCTTCAGATTCAACCGGTTGAATTTGAGGTTTTAGGGGAAGGGGAAGAGACTTCCCTTCATGCACGAGGGATGGTTCCGGCGTATACGGTTCCCGATTCCTTTGGAGGGCGGGGATTCCGAGAGCTAATTTTTTCGGTTCTTCGCGAGGTCGAGTCGGACGTGGTTGAGATTCTTCCCGAGAGAATCTTGTCGGAACGGAATCTGATGGGGCGACGGGAAGCTCTTCATCGTATGCATTTCCCCACTTCTCCTGCGGATTATGCGGAGGCCCGAAGGCGGATGGCCTTTGAGGAGTTCTTTCTTCTTCAATGTCATCTCGCTCTCAAGCAGGGGGTTCGTAGAACGATGTCGGCCGGAGTTCCTCTCCGGATCGGTCGGGCCTTGGATTTCCGTATTCGAGCGCTTTTCCCTTTTTCCCTAACCTCGTCGCAGGACCGCGTCCTCTCCGAACTTCGAGCCGATTTGACCGGATCCTGGCCGATGAACCGACTTTTACAGGGGGATGTGGGATCGGGGAAAACCGTAGTGGCTCTGTACGCTCTCCTGGCAGCGGTTGGGAACCGTTCTCAGGCGGCTCTTCTCGCCCCTACAGAAATTCTCGCCGAACAACATTTGCAGACCTTTCAGCGTATGTTGGGTTCCTCTCGAGTTCGTCTTGGATTTCTCGGGGGAGGGGTTCGGAAGAAGAAGAGAGAGGAAATCCTTTCCGCTATTGCCGAAGGGGAGATAGACCTCGTTATCGGCACCCATGCGGTTCTTGAGAAAGATGTGGTGTTCAAAAATCTCGCCATGATTGTGATTGATGAACAACAAAAGTTTGGCGTGCTTCAACGGGCCAATTTTCGAGAGAAGGGGGTCCAACCGCATACGTTGGTTATGACCGCCACCCCGATTCCGCGGACGCTTTCGCTTACCGTGTATGGAGATTTGGACGTCTCGGTTCTCAAGGAACTTCCCCCAGGGCGGAAAGAGGTCATCACCCTCCAGAAGAGAGAGTCGGATCTTTTTGAGTTTGTTCGGGGAAAGTTGGTAGAGGGACGCCAGGCTTTCTTTGTTTATCCCCTCGTGAATGATTCAGACAAGATTGCGGCAAAGTCGGCCACATCGATGTGTGATCGATTAGCGGAGATTTTCTCTGGGTTTTCTGTTGCCCTCCTTCATGGTCGAATGAAGGCGGACGAGAAAGCGCAGGTGATGGAGGATTTTCGATCTGGGAAGATCTCTCTTCTTGTTTCTACTGTTGTGGTGGAAGTGGGGATCGATGTTCCCAATGCGTCGGTGATGGTGATCGGGAATGCAGAGCGGTATGGCTTGTCACAACTCCATCAATTGAGGGGGCGGATCGGTCGGGGGTCCCATGTTTCCTACTGTCTGGTTCTGGCGGAGAATCCAGGGGAGGTTGCTCGACAAAGACTGGAGGCTTTTGTAGGAACATCGGACGGGTTTCGAATTGCGGAAGCGGATTTATCGATTCGAGGTCCGGGAGAGATTTTTGGAACGCGCCAAAGTGGATCGCCTGAATTTCGGGCGGCAAACCCAATCCTTGATGTCGACCTTCTTGGGTGGGCAAGAGAAGATGCTTTTCGATATCTTTCCGAGAATCCCGGGTTAAAAGGGGCTCCTGCTCTTCTTGATGCGGTCCATCGTCAATATGGATCTCGATCGAGACTGGCGACCGTGGGGTAAGGGGAGCGTTCATCTCTTTGGTCCTCAGGCGAAAATTATGGTAGCCTCTGCACTCCAATGCCTCTACTCGAAGTGGAACAAGTCACAAAGGTTTATGGCCGCCGCAAGGTGGTCAATGGGGTCTCTCTCTCGGTAGATCGAGGGGAGATCGTGGGGCTTCTTGGTCGTAATGGAGCAGGGAAGACGACGACCTTTCGAATGGTCATCGGTCTCGTAGCTCCGGAGAGCGGATCGATTCGTTTTGAAGGTCAGGATGTTACGCGGCTCCCTATATATAAGAGAGCTCGCCTTGGGATGGGGTTTCTCCCACAAGAACCCTCTGTCTTTCAACGGCTTAGTGTAGAAGAGAATCTCCTTGCCATTCTTGAGACGACCAAGGTTCCAAAGGGAGAAAGATCCGAACAAGCGGCCTCTATGTTAAAGGAGTATGGGCTGGCTCACCTCGCAGGTCAAAAGGCGTACACTCTTTCCGGAGGGGAAATGCGTCGTCTTGAGATTTGTAGGGCGATGTTGACCTCGCCTTCGATTGTTCTTCTTGATGAGCCCTTTAGTGGAGTAGATCCCATTGCGGTAGGGGAACTGCAAGGATTCATCCGAAAGCTCAAGGAGAAGAATATTGGGGTTCTGCTGACGGATCATAACGTTCGCGAAACTTTGGCGATTACCGAGCGGTCCCATATAATTGATGGCGGTATGGTTCTTCGCAGTGGAACCCCCGATGAAATTATTTCCGATCCCGTTGTGCGGGAACGGTATCTTGGAACCGATTTCCGGATGTAACATGAACCCAATGACCCTTCTCTTTTTCACGTTGGTCGTGGTTGGAATTACGACTCTGACCGCATTTACCATGCTGCCCGAGGGGCGGCGAAAACATGCGGTCGCCTTTTGTCTTGCCTGGGTGGTCCCGGGGTGGGGTCATCTTTTCTTGGGGAAGTGGAAGAAAGCGATCCTCTTCTTTTGTCTTTTGGGTTTCTTACAGGTTGTGGGTCTCTGGTTAACCGGGTTTCGTACGGTTGGCTTTGAAGATAATCCATTTTACTTTGTGGGGCAGTTTGGTAGCGGTATTACCTCCTTATTGGGGGTGATGCTCAGTTCTGTGAAGGCGTACCCCCGAGCGGATCTTCCTCTGGGGTTCTATTCCCCGGGATTGCTTTACATCTGTATTTCGGGACTTCTCAATATCGTTGTCATGATGAATTGTCTCGATCCAAAGACCCTCTTTCCTGAAAAGGATTCCGAGGATTCCCCGACTCCTGTATCCGAAGGGGGGGGCGAATGAGTTCGGTCTGGGAACTTTTGCTCTACGTCCCGGTTACTCTGGTCGCCTTGACTGTTCTTGAAGTGTGCAAGTCGGATGATCCCAGGAGTATCACACGGAAAGTGCTGAAAAATTTTACTACGCTCACCCTGGTCCTGGTCATGGGAAGTACGGCGGTTTTCTTTCTCACGAAATACTTCTAATTAGCGGATCATATGAAACCACCGTCCGGGTGGCCACCAGACCCAGAAGGCTTTCCCGACGATATGCTTGCGCTCGACGGTAATGAAATTTTCCACAGTGGGTTGAGGGTGGTCGAGGTCTAGATCTTCTCTCTGGAAGGCTCTCTCGTGCCCTCTCCAATCGGCCTTAACGTAATAATCCGGGGATATTTCCAGTCCATGACGATCCCGGAAGGCCTCTTTTATTCTGATATTTTTCGATTTGTCTGCTTGTCCTTCACAGATGATACGGGTCCCATCTTTCATTCGGTAGACATGTTTCTTCCAGAGACGACTGTCTTGGCTGTTGGATACATTATCTCCGAACATAATGTACTCCCCCGGTCCTGTCGTCGTTACCCCTGAGGGGCCATCTGGAATGTTTCCATCCGGCCTTGAGCGGCCGAAGTAGTAGATATCTCTGCCAATTCGTAAATTGCGGAGAACCGTTTTGCCTCTGGTTTCGAAGGAGATTTGGGCTCCCCGGGGAAGGGGAAGGTTGCTGGT
>CAYRLD010000146.1:0-6521 GCA_964424925.1 uncultured Planctomycetales bacterium | reverse complement strand
ATGACCTTCACCTGTTGGAGCGCAGAATATGTCGCACCGATGGAAGTGCCCGTATTGATCGCTCCCGAAATCGGTAATTCGCTCTCTTTGGGAAGTGACGATCTTCTCATCGGGGAGTAACGACGCTTACCGGAAACCCTCTGAAATAGTTCTTCCTAGAAGTAGTAGGATCGGGGCGTATATCGAAAGATGTGCGCCCCTTTTCTTATTTATGAAACATCTGGCGGAAGAATTCTGCAAACAACCCCTGCCGACCTTCTTCCCGTGCCCGGATAAAATCGGGGTGCGTTTCTGCCATTTTTTCCATCAATTGACGCAACTGCTTTTTTCGATCCGACTCGGGCGCAGGTTCTTCTCCCTCAGGCTCATCGGGGAGTTTTAGAATCGCTTTCAGAACTACTTTTCGTGCGACTTCTCGTGTCCGTTCCGGAAACGTTTCTTTCCGAAGTACAATTTCGGCTCGCCTTCGTTCGGAAAGATTTGAAATAATTTTCAAAGAGACCTTTTCGGGCACGGAAGAGAGAAGGGCGGCCACCATCTCATCCGCTACCTCCGTTAGTCCTTTTTGAACTTCCGCATCAGAGACTTCGAGGATCGCTTCTATGGGAGGTTCGTTCCTCATCATGGAAAAACCTTAGTTCCCTTCCTCTTTTAATTTCCTCAATGTTGCTTCATGCTTCGCAAACCACTTTTTCCAATATCCGGCTCTATTCCCATATTTCTCGCGAACGCTTTCAATCCCCAGTTCATACGCATCCACATCCCGGATCGATTCCGCATGGATCATCACATAATTCCAGAAATTGAGAATATCTGTATCGGCGACGGGCCTTCGCCCCTCTTTATAGAGAGTATACATCCCTTTGGCCGCTTTCATTCGGGATTCTGAATCCCGTCCGACACCCCGGGTCAGGAGGTGAATCTTATTGGAGAGTTCTGCAAAACCCCACCGCTCTTTCTGTTTTGTGCTGAAATCTTCCCGATCAGGTAAAACTTTTGATGCCTCTTCGAAGGAAATGGTATTGATTTCAAGGCGTGCAATTGTCACCTCAATCAAAGCATTCCGATCCCCTGCCTTTGATTGCTTCTTATATTCTGAGATCTGGTTCCCTCGGTCCGCCATCCCCTGCATCAATTCTATGGTTCGAGTAGATCCCAATTTACCAAGAAGCTCTCCATCAGAATCGAGATAGAGAACCGTGGGGTAGGCCTGACGCCCGACCAATTTATAGAGTTGGTCTTCGTTGACATCCCCTTCTACCCGCGAAACGATTTTGACATAGAGGGAGAACTGGTCTGAGAATTCCTTAAACTCTTCCGTCAAGAAGGCGCCGCCTTCTAGTCTCTTGCAAGGGGCTCAGGGAGCATAAGATCGGGTGAAATAAGCGAAGATTCGTTTGTCTTCTTTCTGAGCGATCTCTTTCGCTTTATCAAAGTCATATCTCCATGCGGCATTTCTCAGAAAGGCTTCTTCTTTCTTCGCTGCAAGCTTGGATATGAGTTCTTCTTGGGTCGGTTGTTTTCGTTGCGCCATCGCTACCGATGCGATTCCCACGAGGAAAACGATTGTTGCTGCGGTTATCTTCATTTTCAGTGTCCTCCCGAGAAACTATACCACATCACGCTTCCATCTGAATCTCTCGCTTCCAATCCTTCTCTTCTGGCTCTGGAGCCTCCCCCCGTTCCGCTCTGCGTAACAGCCTCCAGATTTGAAGCCCAAGAACATCAATCTCCGTAGAATTGAAATTCTCCCCCCCAAATCTCTGCAGAGCTTCCGTCTGTCGGGAAAGGATACGGGCATCTTGTTTAAATATAGACATTCCAATTGGATAAAGAATCGATTTAATCAACCATCCTGGAAGCCTCATCTGGAATGAAATGACGGCATTCATGCGCGTCACAAAATCTTCTACCGGAGTGCATAGAGATGTAATCAATATATGAAGGTCTGATCCCAATCGATATTCCACCTGTGCCACAGAGGGCAAAATAAATCGGTCGTAATGGATGACCTCCCCTCCTGAAGGCGCGAGAATTTTTCCGGCGACCCCAGAAGGCCTAGGCTCCCCAATGTATTCTGCCTGAGCGCTCTCTCCTGTCCGGGTTACAACCGCTCTGATTGGATGTGTCTTTCCTGTTCCTCGGAATAGTCCCCGATGAAGAAATGCGGTATGCGGAACATCGAGGGCATTTTCGATTGTGGCATGAAGGGAACCTTCAACTTCCACCATCTTGTAAACCGTGGAATACCCCTTTTCACCCAGAAGAGGAATCCGATACGGTTCTCCCATAGGCTCTTCTCCGGGAGTGGCATAAACCCAGATATACCCATCCTGCTCTCTCGTGGCAAAAGAGGGAACTCGACGACTCTCTTTCTCCATTTTCCCACAAAGTCCTGGAATTTTTTTACACACCCCGGTGGCATCAAATTGCCATCCGTGATAGCCACATTCAACTCCCCCCGGAACCACTCTTCCCAAGGAGAGGGGAATATTTCGATGAGAACAACGATCCAAGAGCGCCCCCGGCACCCCATCATTTTGTCGAAAGAGAACGATCGGTTGGCCAAATAGTGTCCGAGAAATTGGCTTCTTCCGTAATTCACCAGACCGGCAAAGGACATACCACGCCTTCGTGACACGGGAAACCATCATTCCCTCTGGCTTAGTCTCTTCCGAGGTACTCACGACATTTCTCCAATGATGAGGCCATTTGAGGGATAAGTTCTGGGCGAAGTTCTCCCCCCTTCTCAAAATCAGCAACCGCTTTCCTCAGCTTTTCTTCCGCGGTCGCCCCTTTCCCAATGATGTACAAAGCCCAATTTAAATTCGCCTCGGCCCGGAACCATCTCGCCCGAGCACTCTTCGGATCTAATACAACCGCACGGTTCAATTTACCCAGAGCACTCTCGTAATGAGACAAAGGATCTTCTCCCCGGGATTGTCGAAAACTAGCCATGTTGATCAAAGCGGCTCCGGAATCTAACCAAGCGCCGATCCAAGTTGGGTTCATTTTTATCACCGTCTCAAAATCGGAAAGAGCCGCTTCATAGGCCCCGGTTGGATTCTCCCCTCGATCCTGTTGCCAAGCCCCCAGATTGAGCAAAACATTCCCCCGGACCATCCAGGTCCCTTCCTGTTTTGGTCGAACCTTAAGAACCACACCAAAATCACCCACCGCCAATTTATACTGTTCTGAAGGATCTTTTCCTGATAGATGTAATTCATCCCCCCACCCACTTCGGAGCACCCCCCACCACAGCTGTAATTCCAATCAGGAAGGAGCGATCTGAAACGCTTGCCCAAAATCTCGGAGTGCTTTCTGATAATAGGAGGCGGGGTCTCTTCCCATGGAGCCCTCGTATGTCGCTCTATTTTGATAGGAGAGCCCCCGATGTATCCATGCGACAACTCTCCCAGGGTTTCGAGAAAGGGCCTCATCTAAGTCTTCGATGGCTGCTTGGTAAAGAGGCACAGGATCTTCATTCTGTTCCTCCCGATAAACCCCCCAGTTAAGGCGAGCCAATCCACGTGCATACCAGATCCCATCCCGATTTGGATTCACTTTCAAAGCCCGATTAAAGTCTTCGACCGCGGAAGAATAGTACGAACCCGGATCCTCCCCCCTCGCCTGTTTCGAGGCCCCCCAATTGAAATTGGCCAAACCACGACTAAGCCATAAAGCGGAAGGGACGGGAGTTCTTCGGGAAGCTTCATCAAAATCAGAAAGAGCGGCTTGATAGAGTGCTTCGGAATTTTCACCACGAGCTTCTAAGAACCCAGCCCACGTCATCCGAACCACACCCCGACCAAACCACCCCTCCCCTCGATCCGGTCCCAACCCGATCGACCTTCGGTAATCTTCAATGGCCTGTTCATATTGATTGGTAGGATCTTCTCCTTGGGAAGCCCGGACAATCCCCCACTGCAAATAGGTTTCGCCGCGACCTTCCCGGTGAGGCAGATATCCCGCATCCGCCTCGATTCCTTCCCCCCACCATTCAATCGCTTTTTCGAATTGTTCCGCTTCTAATTCCAAAGTGGCAATTGCTTGATAGACTTCTTCTAAATTGTTCGACTCGGATATTGCCTCAGCTAAAGCGTTTCGCGCATCCTCTCTCCTGTTCGTAATCCAGGCAAGGACACCTCTTGCAGAGAGCAGTTCGCCTTTTCCTATGAGAGGAGCCCCCTCAAGGCTTCTTACGTCACTCTCTATCAGATGTCGGATCTTCGAGGCCAAAGGGTCCTGTAGCGCAAGTTTCCCTCGTGAGGGAAGGGGTATTTCGCCCCCCGCCGCAACGTTCCCCTGCCCCTGCTCCAGAAGTCTCCGCCCTTCCGCCATCCATGCTTCGGAAACCAGTTCCCGTATTCTGCTTCGATAAAGACGAGCATGAAGAATCATACGTTCGTAAAGAGCGGGCGCAAAGTCTGGATTTTGTATGAGAGCCTTCTGCTGAAACTCAAGAGCTCGGTCATCAATCATCATAGCGCGACACATTCGACCCAATTCATAATACGGTTCGGGCCTTTGAGGAACTTCCGCAATCACTTCCCGACACGCCTCTTCGGTTTCAACGGCAAAGGCGGCCATTTCAACAACGCGACCGGCACGCCGCAAAGCAAGAGCGGCCGAAAGAGTTGCTTTTGTACGCTTTTGAAGTTCCTCAATCATCCGGGACTGGGATATTTCAGCCTTCTGCTGGGCTTCTACTTTTTTCTCCGATTCCCGCTTCAACTTTGGAATCAAATATCCGCCCAAAGCCAGAACGGTTATGAGTGCCAAGGTAGTGACGGTCACGACTCCTTTTCGTTTTCCGAACTTCTTTCGAAGTCGGTACCCGATGCTGGGAGGGCGGGCGAGAATCGCGTCCCCTTTTCGCCAGCGGGAAAGATCTTCTACAAACTTCTCCGCGTTCTCGTATCGGTAGTGGGGATCTTTCTCCAGGGCCTTTAAACAAATTACTTCTAAATCACGTTCGATGGACCGACTTATCTTGGTAGGACGAGGAGGATCTTCATGAACAATTTTATGGTATAGGACCGCCGGATTTTCTTCTGTAAAAGGAAGTGTTCCCACTAAGGTTTCATAAAGGATAACGCCAAGAGCATACACGTCCGAACGCGTATCGACATCTTTTACCCGCCCTTCCACCTGTTCCGGAGCCATATACTGTGGGGTTCCCATTATGGTTTTGGATCGCGTAAGTCGTGTTGTGAATGATTCCGCGCGGGCAAGGCCAAAATCGGTAAGGAAAACGTGATCTCGATTATCGACCAAAATATTCCCCGGCTTCAAATCCCGATGGATGACCCCCCTGGAATGGGCAAAGGCAACCGCCCGAGCCGCATCCTCTACCATCCGTAATTTCTCCCCTTGGGAAATCCCTTCTTTTCGGAGAACTTCTGCCAGGGTTTGCCCCTGGATATATTCCATCGCGATGAAATGGAAAGGTCGGCCTTTAGGGCTTCGCACCATACTCACTTCATGGATCGAGACAATATTTGGATGTTGAAGTTGAGCGGCAATGGCAGCTTCCCTGTGTAATCGCATCACCTCCTGAGAACCGGAGGAGCCCTCCTGTAAGATTTTGACCGCAACCCTGCGATGCAATTCAGGATCATCCGCCTCAAATACGATCCCCATTCCTCCGCGAGCAATCTCTCTTGTCAGCCGGTATTTCCCGAGCCGAACACCCGGTTCAATCAATTCGGGGGCTGGTGGGGAATGTTTTATCGGGGGATCATCGGCGCGGGTTGTGTCATAGGGAGAAAAGAGTGGGGTCGAACAGTGAAGGCAGAGTTCTCCCTGTTCATCGGTTGGGGGATTTCCATGACCACATTCCAGGCAGATCCGCAAGACATCCGGCTCGGCAAGGAAATCACGAAAACGATCCATCGAATATTTGCCTGGGGACATGCGGCCCTTATCTCCTCCCATTGATCTCAATATAACATGGGAAGGTACCCTCTGTTCAAGGAAGGGTGATCAGGGTTGTTTGAAGTTTGTTGTCCAAAGATGGCCACCCAGAGAGGAGGGATTCCAGGAATAACCGGTCCCGATGTGCGTCCAATCTGGATCTTCCACCGTTCGACGATGCGTGTCCGAAGCGAGCCAATCAGCAAAGACCTCTTCGGCGGTTTCTTGCCCCGTCGCAATATTCTCCCCAAACCCAGACCAGATCATATTGGCACGAGTCGCACGATCCCAAGCGAGATCTCCCTCCGGATTGGGATGATCGAAGAAACTGTGCGTTCCCATATGGTGGGAATGGGCCCGTGCAAGAAGACTGATCTCCGGGTCAACAACGAGCACGTCGAGGCCCAGAGAGACCCGATAGTTCTGAATCAATTCATTCAGTTCCGCTTCCCGGGAAAGCACATCGACATCATCGGTCCGGAAGAGGATGGGATGGCCATTTGGATATGCAAGCTCAGAAGCCCCCTGCGTCGGATCAGCCAGGAGCACAAAATCACCGGAATCTCCCGAACCGCCACACCCGGCAGCAAGAAGGACAACCCCAA
>CAYRLD010000145.1:0-6525 GCA_964424925.1 uncultured Planctomycetales bacterium | reverse complement strand
ACATAGGATTCTTCCTCCTGGATGGCCCATGCTGATGTTGTTAATCCAAAAATGAATAGAATCCCAGATAGGGCCAAGGTTGTATATTTCGTCTTATTCATATTCTTCTCCTTCTACCTGAATCTCTTCTTCTGCATACCAGGGGGTCCCTGGTCCTCATCTGTACACATATCCGGGACGGATCCTGCTTTGTTTCGGGAATTTGGAGGGAAAGGGCTGAAAAAGTGTCTATTTCGCAGAAAAACGGACGGCCAAAAGGGCCACATCATCCTGCTGCTCTTCTTTCCCTTGGAAACGTTCGAGAGCGGATTCAACCTTGTAACAGATGTAATCTGTTTCCTTTTCGGAAAGGCTACCGAGAAGGGCCGTAAGCCGCCCCATCCCGTACTCTTCCCTCGCCCGATTCATCGTTTCGGTGATTCCATCGGTGAATTGAACGAGAAGGTCCCCCGGGACAAGATCGATCCTGGCCGGTTCCAGGGTTTTGTAAAAACGGTCGGAACGGACCATTCCGAGTGCGGTCCCGCCTGGTTGCAGGACCTGAACCGGCCTTTTCCGGGAGGGGTTAATCAGTACTAAAGGAGTGTGCCCTGCCCGGACGTAATGGAAGGTGTGATTTTCAGGGTCAAGGATCCCGAGCGTAACCGTCAAAAAAGAATTTGCATGTAAATCTTCTCTCACTTCATCGTTCGCTGCGACCAGGATTTCTACCGGATCATCTTCTTGGCGGGCATGGATTTGAAGCGCCTTCTTCGCCATTCCCATGACAAGGGCGGCTTCCATACCGTGACCGGATACATCCCCGATCACGACACCCAGTTTCCCGTCATTGAAGGGGATGAAATCATAAAAATCACCACCAACCTTGTGGCACGGTTTGTAAAGGGTTGAAAACTGGTATCCCTCTACCGAGGGGATATCGGGTAACATCTGCCGCTGCATCTTCTGCGCTTCTTCGAGAGAGTGTTTTACTTCTCGATCCGACTCCACTTCCGATCGAAGCCCCGCGATCTCATCTTGGATCACTTGAATGATGCGGGTTGTATCCCCACTCTTTTTTTGCGGAGGCAGGTTCTTGATGCGAATCGTTGTGTCCGATTTACCCGGCATATCGATTCGATGTTTATGCTGAGGGGTTCCATCGGCAAACGGCGTACAGTTCCGAACGAGATGGACCGCCATCATTTCCGGTATCGATTCCCGGATAGCAAATTCATTCGAAAACCGGATGTGGTAGACCGATTTCCGGCAATACGGGCAAATCCAGGAACCTTCTCCGTCTTGACAAGTCCAGACCGACTGTGGGTGAAGTCTGTTTCTGATTCGAGACCCCAATTTTACGATCGCATCCGCCCTTTTGGTGGCTTCCTGAAGTTTCGAAGGCGAATGAAGGATTCTCCCCCCTTTACAATGATGTAAGTGAGCGTGCACTCTTCCTTGAAAAACATGGGAGAGAACTTTTCCGCTATCAATTCGGGCGGTCGTCGCATGAATACAAAAAGGGCATATCCATCTTCCTGTGAAGGTGAAATATCCCCATTCCGGTATATCCCGCAGGCTAAGCGAGATTCGAATCTCTTCTTCCGACTTTTCGGTTTGGTGGTCGAGAATCCTACAATGGCGCAAATGGATATCCATTTCCCGCAAAACAGGTTCAGAAATGGGGCCTTCTTCTGGAACGAGGATCCCGGTCGGGAGTGCGCAGTAGGGGCAATACCAACCCATTTTTGAATCTCGGAATTTCCAGGTGGGATTCTTGCGAAGATTGTTCCGAATTTGAAGGAACCGCGAGCGATGACGAAGATCTTTGATGGGAAGAAGTTGCCCTTTCTTATTCCTTGAGCCGGGACAACGATTTCGGATGTGACTCAGAACTTCGGTGAGCATCTCTTTTGGCTCTTTCCAGGCGGAACCGATTTGCCCGCAACATGGGCAGATCCAATATCGGTTTTGGAGATGAACTTGCCAGAGGGGGTTTCCCCTCAGTTCTTCCAGGACTTCCCGTTTTTGAGTGGCGGTCATTTTCCCATCTCCCGCGTACTACATATCTAATACTTAATATACATATATCATGCATCTAGATCAATAGCTGTTGAAAAAAAAATTGACCGATACAATATGACCATGCGGATTTGCCTAGCCCTTTTTTTCATCTTTGTTGCGTCCCAATTGGGGTGTCAAATAGAGCTTCAAGAGGAAGCGTCTCGATGGGAACTCGTTGTGCTTGGAGTGGCTCAAGATGGCGGGATGCCTCATCTTGGGTGCCAAAATCCACCCTGTTCCCATGTCCGTACCGGGAATGGGGTTCCAGAGCGTGTCAGTTGTCTTGGGCTTGTGCACCACCCCACCGGTCAAGTATATCTTTTTGACGCAACACCTGATTTCCCGGCTCAATTCCATTCGCTGTCAAAGAAGAAACAACCGGACGGGATTTTTCTTACCCATGCTCATATTGGGCACTACACCGGTTTGATGTATTTGGGGAAAGAAACTCTCGGGGCGAAGAATGTTCCTGTTTACGCAACCGATCGTATGGGGAAATTTCTTTCTAGTAATGGTCCATGGGATCTTCTTGTGAAAGATCAGCGGATCCAATTGAACCCCCTTGTTCCTGACAAACCACTTTTCTTGGCTGCGGATCTATCTGTTACTCCGATTGAAGTTCCCCACCGGGATGAATACTCTGATACGGTGGGTTATTTGATCAAAGGGCCGAATCGATCGGCTGTATTTATTCCCGATATAGATCGATGGGAAAAATGGAACCGGGACATTCGTGAATTGGCAAACAGCGTAGATCTTCTCTTTTTGGATGGAACGTTTGGATCTCCGGATGAACTGCCTGGGAGAGATCTTTCCAATATCCCTCATCCATTTATGAGCGATACCCGGAAGAAGTTAGAAGGATCCTCCGGGAAATTGTGGTTTATTCACTTGAATCATTCCAATCCCTCTATGGGACGCGATAAAGATGTTGTGCGACAGGGAATGCGTTTTGACCTTTAATTCTTTCTTGAGGATATTATGGAAAAAGCAAAATCTGGAGATCTGGTTCGGGTCGAATACAAAGGAATGTTGGAAGATGGATCCGTCTTTGACTCATCCGAGGGGAGCGACCCTCTTGAATTCAAATTGGGCGGAGGTATGGTTCTTCCTGGATTTGAACAAATTGTAGATGGTCTGGCCATCGGTGAATCGGGGTCTACAACCATTCCGGCTCAGGAAGCGTACGGGCAAAGGAATGATGAGTGGATATTTCCTGTCCCGAAAGATCAAATTCCTTCGGAATTAAAACTGGAAGTTGGCAAAAGCCTGGTCATGCAGAAAGAAGATGGGCAGGAAGCCCAGGTGATGATCAAAGAAATTAAAGATGATGAAGTGATTCTGGATGGAAACCATCCTCTGGCAGGATTGGATCTGACATTCGAGATTAAACTTGTCGAAATTGTGAAATAACACAAGTTCTGGTCCAGTATCGATCCAAAGAATTTTATTAAAATTTTATAACTTCTTTGTTTTATTCCCACCTCGCTATACTATACTTAGTGGTCATAGATCTGGGGAATATCCACAGGTAGTGTAAAGGAGTTGGAGAGATGGGTAACAAGGGTATGGCATATCATCTTATTATCGCAGTCGCGGCAGTCTGTATCAGTCTCGGGTGTTGTCCGGGGCAGGATACCGAAGGGCAGGAAGCCCCTCCCACCCCCTCCCTCAACGGGAAAGTGTGGAAAGCCTCTCACGGGACAATATTGAAGTTGAATCGTGCGGCCGAAGGCGGTGCGGTTGTTGATGGGGATACTGTTCGGCTTATTGGATTGGATTCTGCGGTTCGAATTATCGGTATCGATACAGAAGAACTATACCGAGATCAGGCTTCTTTGAAAGCGTCCCAAAAAGATTTCGAATCCTACGCCTTGTCTCAAAGGGGGGACAGTTTACGTCCCGTAAAATACGGAACGCCGGCCGGGTTGGCGGCAAAGAAGTATGCGGCTGACTTTTTCTCCCAAATCGAAGAAGTTCTCTTTGTGACCGATAATGATCTTCAACCGCGTGGATATTATCACCGCCATCTTGGACATCTTCTCGTCGATCGGGACAAGGATGGTGTCTTCGAGAAGAATTTTGCCGTTGAGATCGTTCGAAACGGGTATTCCCCTTATTTCACAAAGTACGGTTTCAGTAAACAATTCCGTTCTGAGTTTGAACGTGCGGAAAAAGAAGCGCGAGAAGCCAAACGAGGAATATGGGGGGCCGGGGACAAATCTTTCGACCACTATCCGGATTATGATGAACGTTTAACCTGGTGGCACCGGCGAGGAAAAGCGCTCGAGCGGTACGATACTCTCCACACCGGCAATGATTCTTATTTCCGAATGGGTCTTCCTACGGAGTTAGCCCGATTGAAAAAAGCGCTTGAAGGTCATCCGGAAGGAATTGAAGTGGTTCTTTTTGGAGCGGTCAAACAGGTCAATTCCAAAAACGGTGGTAAAGTTGCGATTATGTCTCACAAGGATTCTCAAGATGTCGCAATTTATTGGAACAAGAACCTCCATATTCCTGGGAAAAATGAGGACTTTTCCCCTTTTGAAGGCGAGTTGGTTTATATCAAAGGGCTTGTTCTCCCCAGTTCGGTCAGAAGGATTGGATTTATTTTCGTCATTCCTGGTACGGATTCTATTTCGACGGAATAGGGGATGAAGCTTCTCACCGATTTTGATGGGGTCTGGACCGATCCACGGGAGGAAGCCGCCCTCGGGTATGACTTTATCATTGATGAAGTGACCCGGATTACAGGGGAAGATCGCGAAAAAATTCAGGCCCGGATCTCTTCGGTTCGAGAGGAAGTGCTTTCTCAGCCATTACTTCATGGATGGGAATCTAACGGAGCTGTCGCGGCTTTCTCGGAAGAAGATCCTTACATCACGAACAATGCAATCTGCAGAGCCATTACCCTTCATCATTCGGATCTTTGGGATCAATTGAAGAGTGAATTTGAAGATTTCGATGCTTTTAGCTACGCCTGTTATCGAGGCGGGGTTGAGCGGTATGCATCCGGGAATGTAGAACTTCTCCGGAAAGGGGCGAAAGAGGTGTTGCGATCTCTCCTTTCTAAAGGATGGGAGATTGTATACGCATCAAATTCGACCGGGGAAAAATTGAGGTCCTGTCTTGGGGAACTTTCGGCTGAAGAAGGTGGCCCCATCCGGATACGAGGAAGCGCACGGAAATTTGTACTGACATCAGATACCGGAACGTCTCAAACTTTTGCACAAAGGGCCGTTCGGACGGATCGTGGCCACTATCTGGAGATTCTGGAAGAAGAGCAACCGGATATTATTATCGGTGACGTCTTCTCTCTCGATCTATCCCTGCCGGCTGAACTAAGAGCGAAAGGAATCTCCTATCTGGAGAAAGGCCTCGTACTATACAAAACGGAATACACTCCCTCCTGGGCTCTCGAGGCTGCGGAGTCTACACCCGGGATATCGATTGTCAGCTCTTTAGCCGAGTTTGAATCCCACCTTACATCGTTAGCGTAGAAGGCCCATACCCTACGTCCCTGATTTTAATTGCTCCACAAGATCAATGTAGGATTGCTTCGCCTCTTCCTGGGGGGAGCCTTTTAAACTTTCCCACGCTTGGTATTTGGCTCGTCCTGCAAAATCCATAATGCCCGGAACGGGGCCGCTCACATCCCCTTTTGTTCCTTGTTTGAAAAGGGAATACAATTTTAACAGTGTCTCGTTGTCGGGCCTTTCGGGTAAATTTTTCACCTCTTCGGAAGCCTGTGTAAATCTTTCCTCTAGATCTGACATGTTTTCTCCTTTCGATTTTAGAATAGTGTTAAAATCTCGATCATGCCAACGAAACAGAGAGTGGGAGGATACCTTGGGCTCTATATGCAGGACGGTCCTCAAGGGGTTCTTGTCACCGGCACGTATCCCAACAGTCCTGCTGCGGGGCTCGGATTCCTCCCCGGGGACTGTATTGTACAGATCAATGATAGTAAGGGTCGGTTGAATGGCGATCTTCTTATCCGAACCTTATTCACGTCAGAGAATGTGCTCATCAAGGTTGATCGTGATAATGAACCGGTAACCATTTCGACCTCTGTCCATGAACTGGACCAGATATTGTCGGTCGGGGACGTGGCGCCGGATTGTACATTGCCGAAAATGGATGGGAATGGATCTTTGACCTTCTCTTCTCTGTGGAAAGAGTCTCCTCTTATATTAGTCTTTGGTTCCTATACGTGAGGGCCGTTTCGAAGGCAGTCGGCGGCTGTCGAAGAACTGTACCAGAGGTATCATAGCCAGGTTGAATTCCTTCTCGTCTATATTCGAGAGGCGCACCCATCCGATTCAAATTGGCCCGATGATTCCGTCGAATTGAATGATCCGCGTACTCTCCATGAACGGTTATCTGCCGCTTCGTTATGCGGCGACCAATTGAATCTCACTCTTCCGACGGTGGTGGATGATCTGGATGAGGCGCGCGGAGCCTATCGGAAGCTGTTCGCAG
>CAYRLD010000144.1:0-6537 GCA_964424925.1 uncultured Planctomycetales bacterium | reverse complement strand
TGTGGTGTGGTAACGGTCTGCCTGCTGGAAGTGGTGGGGGGTGAGGAACATGCCCTCGCTCCACATCACTTTTTGAAGATGGTCCACAGGAAAGTCTCCTTTATCGAGATTTTTGTTCTGATGAATCCAGGGGGATCTATTTTCAACGGAAAAAGATCCGGTCTATTTGTCTTTTATGGTTAATTCAAAATTATTCAGGTAAAAGGTCTTCTTCTTGATGTCATCCAGGGCGACAGTTTTTTTCCAGTTCGATTTCTGTTCTTCGGTCGCTTCTCCCTCTGGTTTGAAGAGGGCGGCGACACCAAAGAATTGGGTTGCTTCATCGAAACTCTGGTCTTTGATGTAGTCCGCGGTTTCAAATTTGTACTCTTTTGAAAGACCCTCTTTCATGGGAAGGACGGTTCTTTCTGTCGGTTCTCCTTTTTTGTCGAGTAGGTCCGTTCCGAGAGAGTCGGCCGCTTCCAGCCAGATCTCATCAAAGGTCTTTGTATTAAACTTCTGATTGTCTTTTAACTGGTAAACGCGAACTTTCACCGGGGTAGGGGAGCCTCCCTCTGAGCTTGGGTTTACGGAGTTGAGACTCGTTCCTCCTTCCAGGATAACGGAGTATTTTGTTTTACAGGCAACGGAAGAAAGGACGGCAATGGATAGAAAAAGGACGAGGATCTGTTTCATCGTGTAATCTCCTGCTTCTCATATAGTGTCATGATTTATTCTCTTTGGGTTTTGGTTCTTCTTTGGCGGGTGGTTCGGTGTCGGCTACGGTTTTTGTGGACGGGGTAACGGTTTGAGGTTTCTTTTTGGATTCCGTTTTTGGGGTCGCTGTAGGGGGGATCGATTTTGGTTTTGGCGGAGCCGGGTTTTCTTCTGTCGCGTGGTGCCCGAGGTACCCTTTTCGAAGTTCCGGGTAGATCAATTCGTTAAAGAGCTTGCTGTTGTTTTCAAATAGATCCCGATGTCGGAAGGTGTATCGATCCCATGATTTTTTCGAGAGCGTGAAACTCAGAAGAAGTTTCGCAAATCCACCGCTGTTTTCGGTGATAACCGAGTGTTGAAGTACTTTTGGGTCGAGTTGTTGCAAGAGAGCTTTCAGGCAATCTTGAACGCCGGCTACCAGTCCGAGTTGATGCATCGTGAGATCTTTAAAGGCGTTTTCCAGTAGATCTCTTGAGGTTTCGAGGTCTCTCGAACTCTGCCAGTCGAGAAGGTATTTTCCGAGTTCAGATGGGCCCGATGCTGTTTTTAGAGGGTTTCCTTCTTTGGAGAAGACCATGGTCAGGTCGGCGCTGAATTCATTTTCAAACTCACTTCTCCCTTTAAGGCTTCGGGAGACCCACGTGAGGGTGGATTCGATTGTCTGCATGATCTGTTTGGAAAACCGTTCTACCTGATCCGCTGTTTCGAACGAGTCGGCCCCAAGGAATTGGGTTGAAATCTGTTTCATCCAGGTGTATCCGGCCTGGTAGAGCTTTTCTTGGTTAGAAATGCTCCCCGTTTCTTCTGATTGATTCGACGAGCTGAAACGGTTTTGGAGGAGGCCGAGGACGGCGCGCCCCTCCTCGCTTTGAACGGAGTCGAGTCTGTCATGTAAATGGGACGCCATGATTTCTTTGCGTAGTTCCGGAGGATCTTCTCGGTGTTGTGCGTACAGAACGCTCAGCTGATTCCCCAAAGCATTGGCCACTTTGGAGGGATCTACATGACGCTGTGTAGCTCCCTGGGCTTCCATAGTAGCTTCCAGGGAAAGTTGAAAATTACCGATCCCGATGGTGGCACTGGTTCCCGCCTCCATTGGCGTATTTGCGGCTAAGCGACGTTGGTTCAGAAAGGTTCCGTTTGTACTGCCGAGGTCACATAGCCAGTACCGCCCCCCTTTTAACTCAAGCTTGGCATGTGTTCCGGAGACCTTTTTCTGCATGTCGGGAAGGACAATATCGTTTGTGAGGCTTCTTCCAATCAGGATCTCCGCTTTATCGAAGAGGTGTTCCGATTGTGTTTCCTCGTTTCCCGAGAGTTGGACAGCAATTTTGATCGGCATGGATCTGGGGATCCCTTCTCTATACCCAAACAGATTTCGTAATTATGCTCCGGACAATTCCCGTCCGGTGATTTTTTCTTGTAATTCTTTGCACAGTTCTGCGATTTCCCGGTTTCGATCTTCCCGTTCGAAAAGTTCGACCTGCAGTCGGGTGTTCATTATTCCCACTTCACTTGTAATTTCTTCTAGGAGGCTTTCAGGTTTTTCCATGTTGCGGTCGCTATGGTTGGCACAGAAGCTGAATCCGGGAATATTCGACAGAAGTCGGAAACCAATAATGAGCGCATCGTGCCATATATGATCTGGAATTACGTTTTCCGTCGAATTTCGATCTTCACCACGATAGAGCAGAGTGTTCGGCTTTAAGCGGTCCGCATTCGCATCGATTTCCCAGAAAAAGCGTGTGGCGATATATTCCCGACCCGGATTTGTTGTTCCTTCTAATTCTCCAGCCACTTTCGTGATGATTTTATCCAACATATCCCTGACGGAGTGGATGTCCTGCTGGTCATTAACAAGGAGGGTTCGGAAATAGAGCATTCCGAGACTGTAGGTGTCACAAGGAAGGTCCAGTCTGCGAATAAAGGTGACGCTTCCATCGACGGTGCTGGGTGATTTCGGTTCGCCCGTCAGTTCCGGAGCGTAAACAGAAAGGCGGAATCCTTTGTCGAGGGGCTCTACGACCGTTCCCCAAAGGTCTACCCCTTCGAGCCAACTGATCGGGGATGTGGGAACTACATGAACCAGGTCTCGAACGCAGAAATTGTCGAGACGAGGGCCTGTCGTAAGGGCATCAATCTCGATCCACGCACCTTTTTCTGTGGTGGAAATGTTTTGAATCGTAATGCGCATCGCTTCCTCTTGGCCCATAGCTCCTTTTTGTGCCGAGGGAGATGCATAGGTTTTGTCTATATCCGGAGAAGGAATGAAAATGTCTCCGTAAAATTCTTTCAGGCTCGCCATTGGACGAAATCGATGAGCGCTTCCGAGGTCGATGAGACGCGTACGTGCATTCCAACGGGCAGGGAAGTCGGGGCCTCCAGGGGGAAGGGTGACCATTGTATTGGCCGGATCGAGAGAGAGATGAGGGGCTCCTGTGTTTTTGTGAAACTCCTGTACTCCCTGGCAGAGCTGTAGGAAGGCGCTCATCTTTAATCGCATCACTTCAATCGCAAAAAGATCTGAGCTGCTTTTCCGGTGCATCCATTGGAAAGGGCGCGATAGGGTATCTTGCAGCGAAGAAAGAGCGATCGCCCGGCCTGGTGATTTCTCTTGGACGGCCTTTTGAACCGTTTCCCAGGAAGAGCCTCCCACGAGATCGACCCATTCATCGTACTGGAGTTGTTCCAATTCAAGCGGGATCATGGTGAAGTCGTGGAAAGAGACGGGGGTTACGTGGTTCTCCCCCAAAGAGATACATTCCCCTTCGATACAAGGGAAGATCGACTTCTGCTCTTCTCCCGCGGAGGAGAGATCTTTGAATAAATCTACCCGGGTTCGAACATCAATCCCCTTTGCGGGACGAAGTTCGGAATTTCTTATAAGAGTGTAAACGACGGCAGAGGTCTCTGTTGCGCATTTCGCACAATGGAGGAATCGTTCTGAACTCTTCTCGTACGAAGGTAGGTTCCAATGTCGGAGGAGAGATTCCTCCTGACAAGTCGTTAAGCCTTCGAAACAGGTAGAACAGAAAGGGTGGAAATATTGCTTGGTTCTTTTACAGAAGAAAATGGGACGACTCTGATATCTATCTTCTTCCAGAGTAAGTCGTTGGGATAGATTCTCTCCACTGGAGGCGGCGAGATTCGTTAATTCTCTTTGCCACATTTCGTCCACTTCACGGTTTGTGGGGAATTCCTGTGAAATGCCAGAACTGTAAGGCCGGTACGAACTCCGCTGAATTTTTAAGGCATAATAGCGAAGTGTCGTTCCTGTCCCGATCGTCGCTCTGGCGAGAAAAGTTCGGGAGAAGCGTCCGGTATCGCTGAGAATAACGAACGGTTGTTCCTCTCCTTCCAAATTTTCTAAAGAAGAGAGGACAAGTTCAAATTTCTGCCCGCGCATTGCCGATCCGAGGATAGGGTGAGACGGGGCGCTTGTACCTTGGGTTTCCATCAGGAACAAAGAATATCGACCGGGAGAAGGGTTGTCAAAGTACGTTTTGCGGTTCTTCTTCGAGGAAATCGCTCTTTTTTGAACCTTCGGTCGTGGGTGGCTTGTTTCTAAATAAATTGGGGTAGATTTTTTCGATCTTTGACCGGGGGTCCCGATCCCCTCATGGTGAAAAATACCCATGGGGGAGGGGGTCCCGATCTTGGCGTTGAGTCCTTAATCTCGAAGAAAGTCGACGGTCCAGTAGGTGCCGAAAGTAGACAAAGAGTCGTATTCGTACCCGACACCCATTCGATCCATGAAAGGGTCGTGAAGGTTGTCGTGCATCGCTGGAATCATCATCCAGTTATTGAAGACCTCGACCGGATCGGAGGATCCTGCAGAGATGTTTTCTTCATATCGACTGAAATAGAAGCCTGCCAGCGCGGCCCGGTCTGCCGGACCATCTCCTTCGGGATTGACGGTGCTTTCAAAGTTGGCCCAGGCCATATGGATCGAATGAGCACGCGCAACATCCGATATACCCGGTGACAAGATTAAAGCATTCATTCCGAGTAACGTTCGATCCAGGTTGATCAGATCGGCCATTTCATGCTCATATTCGAGTATATAAGGACTATCCGCTTCGGCTGCGATAGGGTGTCCGTTGCCATAGGTGATGTACCCGCGGTCATCGTGGCAGCCCGCCACAGCCAGGATTCCCAATATTGCGATTATCTTTTTCATATTTTCCTCCTTTTGAGTTAGGTGTGGTACGACGAATTCGGTTAAATGTTCCCATGATTTGGGAGAGAAAAATGAATCGATTCTGGGCCTCCATATTCGTTTTGAGTCTTTTCGGATGCGCCTCTTCTGGGGAGAGGTTCCCAGGGGAAGAGGTGTCAGAGAAGATTCGAACGGCCGCTCTTGAAAATGAGGGCGCGTGGAAAAAGATGGAGGAGCTTTGCGATGGAATCGGTGCCCGTTTGAGTGGTTCGGAGGCATTAGAGAAGGCTATTCAGTGGGCTCTCGAAACGATGAAAAGAGAGGGGCATGAAAATGTCCGGGCGGAAAAGGTGATGGTTCCTTGTTGGGTGCGCGGAAAGGAATCCGCCTTCCTGCTCGCCCCTCGAAAGAGTCCCATGGAGATTTTGGGTCTTGGAGGCTCTATTGCGACTCCGCCCGGTGGAATTGTTGCTGAAGTAGAGGTCGTTCGCAATGAAGAGGAGTTGGAAGAATTGGGGAAGGGGGCGAAAGGGAAGATCGTTCTCTTTAACAACCCAATGCCTCCTTACGATCCGAAGAAGGGATCGGGGTATGGTCGAACCGTTCGCTTTCGGGTGAATGGCGCACGGCTCGCTTCCGCCCATGGTGCCGTTGCGGTACTGGTGCGATCTGTGACGGCGCACTCTCTTCGGACGCCTCATACCGGAGGAATGAATTACGGCGATGCGAAGAAGAAGATCCCTGCGGCCGCGATTACGACCGAAGATGCGGATATCATTGCCCGGCTACGTGCGCGTGGCGTTTCCGTAAAAGTTCGTTTAGAGATGGAAGCGAAGGATAGAGGTCTCGTTCCTTCTGCGAATGTCGTTGGCGAGTTGCGCGGGCGGGAGATTCCTGAAGAGGTCGTGGTGATCGGGGGGCACCTCGATTCATGGGATGTCGGGGAAGGGGCGCACGATGACGCGACCGGGTGCGTGATGGCGATGGAGGCGCTTACGATTCTTCGAAAGTTAAATCTCACTCCTCGAAGGACGATCCGCGTCGTTCTCTATACAAACGAAGAGAACGGTCTTGCGGGCGCACGGCAATATGTGAAGGATCATGCGGGGGAGATCGAGAATCATGTCGCCGCGATCGAATCCGATTCGGGCGGGTTTCGTCCGCTCGGCTTTTCGGTTGAGATGAAGGATCCGGAAAGGGAAGCGCGAGCCGCGGAACAATTGAAGCAAATTCTGGAGCGTCTCTCTCCGATTGGTGCAACAGAAGTGCGAAGAGGATTTTCAGGCGCAGATGTCGGTCGGTTAAAGTCGGGCGGGGTCGCTTGCCTTGGATTGAGGGTCGAGGGGTCAAAATATTTCGACTACCACCATACCCCTGCGGATACGCTCGACAAGGTCGATCCGAAAGAATTGAATCTCTGTGTTACCGCGATGGCGACTTTGGCGTATGCCTTGGCGGAGATGCCGGGACGTCTGGGCGACAAGTGAAGTTCTACTGTACCCGAAATCGTATCCGGCATTGATCGACATTAAGTCCCACTTCTCCCGGTGCATCGTAGGTTCCGATTTCCTGTCCGTTTACGTGAAGCGTAACGGTATCGGCCTCGATCGAAAGAGAGAGGAGATCCTTCTTTTTCGGAGGGGGGCGGGAGGCGGTGTGCAGGGTGTTCCATTTTCGATTTT
>CAYRLD010000143.1:0-6592 GCA_964424925.1 uncultured Planctomycetales bacterium | reverse complement strand
GGTGGCAATCCAGAGAAACCCGATGATACTGACCAGAGGAAGTAAGGCATCCCCCGTTCCTGAGAGCCGCATAAATTCCGAATCGGCTAATTCCGAAATCGACCCGGGAGCAATCGAGACGAGGGGAGCGAGAAGAGACGCTTTCATCTGTGTCAATTTCTGAACGACCCACCCCGATATCGCAACAAGGGGAATCAGACTGAAGAAGGCGTGGAAAGCCATCGCACTCGCCGCACGAACCGCATCGTGCCGGTCTAGGTCCCGCGTCGATATGCGACCCCATTGGATTATTCTTTTCATCGAATCGATCAGATTCATGATAGGTCAATTGTAGGCAGGAAAATCAGGAGAGACAAGATAGCCCCATCACGAAAGGAAATTCTCAAATTGTACCCACCTTTCGCTTTCTCGCTATATACTCAATAGGACGCTCCCAAAAGGGGGAGCGATGCACAGAGGATCTTTGAATGAGCATCCCCTTGCGGGCAAAACGATTTTATCACGGCATGCTGATTTCTCTTCTTTTGATCCTCTGTATCTCCCTCCTCTGGAAACCGATCCTCTGGCTCCTCGTACCCCTTATGGCCGTCTTCGCTTTAGGCCTCTTTGACGTGATTCAAAAACGGAAGGCGATTCTCCGGAATTTTCCCGTTGTGGGCCATTTCCGCTACCTCTTTGAAATGGTCCGGCCAGAAATTAATCAATATTTCGTCGAATCAAATCTCGATGGAACCCCCTACAACCGGGAAAGAAGATCGGTCGCCTACCAACGGGCGAAGAAACAGATGCAGACACTTCCCTTTGGGACCCAACTTGACGTCTATGATGTGGGATATGAATGGATCAACCATTCCCTCAACCCAAATAGCGACCCTGCCCCCCCCCCTCGAATCAAGATAGGAGGGGAAAAATGCTCCGCACCATACGAAGCGAGTACCCTTAACATTTCGGCCATGAGTTTCGGATCCCTTTCGAAGAATGCCATCTATGCCCTGAACCAGGGAGCGGCTTCCGGAGGCTTTTACCACAATACGGGGGAAGGCTCGATTAGTCGCTACCATTCCGAACCGGGAGGAGATCTCTGTTGGCAAATCGGAACCGGATATTTCGGATGCCGCCAGAAGAACGGCCGGTTTGACCCAAAATCATTCTCCGACCGATCCCAGATAGAAAGCGTTAAGCTGATTGAACTGAAACTATCGCAGGGCGCCAAGCCGGGCCATGGAGGGATTCTCCCCGCCGCAAAGATCACCCCGGAAATCGCCGAAATTCGAGGAGTTCCCCTGGGTCAAGATGTCCTCTCCCCCCCCGGACATTCTGAGTTTGATACACCCAAAGGCCTTCTTGAATTCGTAACAAAATTGAGAGAACTATGCGGAGGAAAACCGGTCGGAATCAAACTCTGCATCGGAAACCCGGTCGAATTTCTCTCCCTTTGTATGGCAATGAAGGAAACCGAACTCTTCCCTGATTTCATCAGTGTGGACGGGGGAGAGGGAGGTACGGGCGCTGCCCCTGTTGAATTCTCCAACTCCATGGGAGCCCCCCTCACCGAAGGATTGGTTCTCGCACACAACTCCCTCGTTGGCTTTGGAATCCGGGACAAAATAAAAGTGATTGCGAGCGGGCAGATCATCACCGGATTCGATATGGTCAAACGGATCGCGGCCGGCGCCGACCTCTGTAACTCGGCGAGGGGATTCATGTTTGCTTTAGGATGTATCCAAGCCCGGTCCTGTAACGCAAACGACTGCCCTGCTGGCGTCGCCACCCAAGATCCTGACTTAGTTCGGGGACTGGTGATTCCGGATAAAGCAACGCGCGTTGCGAATTTTCATGAGGAAACGGTCCATGCGTTCATGGAACTACTTGCCGCGGCAGGACTCGACCGCCCGGAACAACTCACGCCACACCATATCCATAGAAGAGTTTCCCAGACCAAGGTCGAATCGTACGCGAAGATCTATAAATTCCTTCAACCAGGACAACTTATGGACGGAGAAATCCCCCCCATCTATTCCGGCTGGCTGGAAGAAGCCTCTGCAGAGAATTTTGTTCGGAAATAAAACTATCCCTGGCTGTGGATATACCGGCAAACCTGTGCGATGTGCGCATCCCCAAGACCTTGATCTTCGAAGATCTCTCGCGCCACCTGCGTGTAGGTTCGGTCGCCATCAATCAATTTGCGATGACTTCCACGCCTGGAGGAAAGCACGACAAAATTGCTCCCGATGTGGATATGAGGATACGAGCGCGGATTATTTCCGATATAGAGATCCGACCCATCGGCACTCATACGCCCTTCAAAAAATCCGTTCGTAGAAGCCCACTCTTTTACCTGGCCTGCGGTCACAATCAGTCTCCTTATGATTTGAGTTCAATTATTCTATCCCATGATCTTTACCTGTTCCAGAAAACCGTTCTCTTTCCTAATTCGTATGAGGATGGGAACAAGATGCCCCTTTTCTTATAATGAACGTAGACGATGAACAGGAAATTGAATTCGAACAGACCCTCTTCTCAACAGAAGAGAAATCAGCTTCGGAGAAAACCGAAGAAACGGGATAAATCGCTCTGGACATTTATCGCCATCCTAATAGGAATGATCCCGGGATTGTTCCTCTATCCCCTCCTTCCGGAAAAGGAGAACCTGTACATCCATATGTTTCTCACCGGAGCCTTGATCTTTATCGCGGGGTCCATCAGTATCATCGCCTGGCAGGGATGGAAAGGCTTCCTTTCCCTTATCGTTTTTTGGGTGGATATGCATGAGGACGGTCCCCTTGATTCCATGCTGGAAACATAAGTTAAACCCAATCCTCTCGACCAGAAAAGAAAGCGAATCCTTTTCCTGTTTCCGATCACCGGATTCTTTCTCTGCCTTCCGTTCAGCGCATTCATGCTCTTCTTCATGTACAATCCAGGGGGAACGGCAAAATATCTCGTTGTGGACTCTCCTTGGAAGACCCTCTTCCTCCTCGCGGGAATCTATTTCCTGAATGGAGTCTGGGGAGGGATCGTCCTGCATTGGTTCGCCAAACGAGACCTTCTTACAGATTGGCGCAGAATAGGGGAAGAGGATGCGGAGGAACAAAAGTCTTCCCAGGATCGCAGATCGTAGGAGCAGAAATGGCGGTTAGTGTTTTTGATCTATTTTCGATCGGAATCGGCCCATCGAGTTCTCACACGGTAGGCCCCATGCGAGCCGCCCGTTTATTCGCGCAACAAATGGCGACCGATATCGATGCAACCCGCGTCACCCGTGTTCATGTGGAACTCTTTGGCTCCCTCGGATTGACCGGAAAAGGGCACGGAACAGACAAGGCGATTCTTCTGGGTCTCTTGGGAAAGCGGCCCGAAACACTCGACCCTGATTCCGTGGACGACCTGATCCAAGAAGTGAAGGAGGAAAAGAGCCTTTCGATTCTCGGGAAACATCCAACCCCTTTTACCCCCGAAAAGGATCTCACCTTCAATCAAAAAAAATGCTTACCGTTTCATGCCAACGGAATGATCTTTCAGGCCTTCTGCAAGGAAGAGAAGGTCCTAGAGAAAACCTACTACTCGGTTGGGGGAGGCTTCGTGGTAGATGACGAAGCGATCGGAAAGGAAACCATTCTCCCCGATGAGAGCGCGCTCCCCTTCCCCTTCCAGAACGGCGCGGAACTCCTGAAACTCAGTACCGATAACAAAATGAGTATCAGCCAACTGATGCTCGAGAACGAATGCACTCGGAAAAGCGAAGAAGAGGTTCGTAAAGGTCTTCTCGATATTTGGCAAGTGATGAAAGAGTGCGTCAAACGGGGATTCCGTTCGGAAGGAATTCTGGCGGGAGGCTTAAATGTGAAACGGCGTGCGCCCGACGTATATCAGCAACTAACAGAAAAGAGTTCCCGTCCCCATCATGACCCCCTCGAGGCCCTCGACTGGGTCAACCTCTACGCGTTATCTGTGAATGAAGAGAATGCAGCTGGTGGGCGCGTTGTTACCGCCCCGACCAACGGTGCAGCGGGCATTATCCCAGCGGTTCTTCACTATTATGAACAATTCTGTCCCGAAGCGAGTGAAGAAGGCATTGTCCAGTTCCTTCTCGTGGCCGGTGCGATCGGTCTTCTCTACAAAGAGAACGCATCGATTTCAGGCGCTGAGGTAGGATGCCAGGGAGAGGTCGGGGTCGCCTGCTCTATGGCGGCCGGGGCTCTCGTAGAAGCGTTAGGGGGAACGGCCCAACAGGTCGAGAATGCCGCTGAGATCGGGATGGAACATAACCTGGGACTCACTTGTGACCCGATCGGCGGCTTGGTTCAGATTCCTTGTATCGAACGCAATGCGATGGGCGCGACCAAAGCGATCAATGCGGCCCGGATCGCAATGCGGGGGGATGGCGAACACCATGTCTCCCTCGACAAGGTGATTCAAACAATGAAACAGACCGGCGCGGATATGATGACCCAATACAAAGAGACCTCCAAAGGAGGTCTTGCGGTCAACATTGTCGAGTGCTAAGAGGAAACCCCCTACTCCTCCTCTTCCTCCTTTTCTTCCGGAATATCCTTCAATAGCTTTTCCCATGCAGCCTTGGCGTCGGCCATCTCTTTCTTAAAGGCGTCCACCTCTTCGCCTGCAGGGGCTTCGTTTTTGAATGTAATCTTCGCTTCCTTCGCGTCGGTAATCGCCTTCATCTTTTTCGCTTCTTCCCCCTCGGGATCTTCCATCATGGCGATCATCAGGTCAGCATCCATTTCAATGCTGCAGATTCTGCCTTCAGTCGACATAAATCCACTCGACTCAAGGACCTCACCCGGAACGGTGATCGCCATCCGAATCTTAAGCCCTTCCATCATCGTTTTCATCATCTGGATCTGCATTTCCCGCATCGCTTCATCTTCTTCGGGCTGATTCAGATCCTCCCCCATCGCTTCGCGGGTATCGTCAATCAATTGGAGAGTTGAGGTCTCCTCTCCCTTTTCATATTTACAAGCGAACGCAAGGGATTTAGTTTTTTCTCCCCCTTCGTCCTGTTCCTGGTAAATCTTCACCTTGTTGATATCTGCAAAATAACCGGTGTAACTCACCCGGATCCATTCCCCATCATCTTTCACCTCGGGCTTGGTCCAGGCAAGAATCCCCTCTGAATTTTTGGCCAATTTCTTCGGGTCCGTATAGTCGGCCAAAGGATCCATCTCTTCTTCCGACCCCATCGACTTGGCCATCTCTTCTAACTGCTCGATCATGCTCTTCTTCATCCCGATACTCATCGAAATCTTTCCCGATCCATCCGGAAAGAAAGACGAAACCTGCTCATACTGAACGCAACTGACAAATCCGACCGGCATAATGAGAAGGAGAAATAGACTGGCACATTTACGAAGAAGATTGTTCATCATTGCGTCTCCCAGTTAGTAAGAAGTTCCTCACCCGATTGAAATGCCATCATACACCTTCCCCTCCATTTACGAAGAATTTACGGAGCTTTCCCATGGTTTGCTGCTCAATCAAATTTACCGTGATTCAGGTCTCCCGTAGAAAACCAGGTGATCCCGAATTCTTTGATCAGAATTCGTTTTTGGGTCTTTGCCTGAAGAGAGGCAAAGGATGACCCCTCTTCCCGTCCCTTGAGTTCCGACTTCGCAAGCTCTTTCGCACGTGAGAGCACCTCCCGAAAGGCGGGATCGTCTTCGATCGGATCATGAAGGAGTACCCCTTTTCCCCCTTGCTCCCGGAGGGCGGTAGCGCGCCGTTCTTTCAAGAGCCGCTTCCTCATCCCTTTCTGACTCTCCCATGGACAAATGAGATGGTAGATCCCGACCAAGATCAGCCCCGGAACGAAGAAATACATCCCGGTCCTCCCGATTAGGAAAAGAAGCGCCAAACCGACAGAGGGCATCTTTTCTACCCCACCCGGGGCGAGAAGAATCTCCATCAACCGGTATTCCGCCATGATGGCGAGCCCGCCAAAATTAAGCGCCACGAGAACACCGATCCGAAAGAGTATGGCCCACGGGATTCGTGAGGGTGGTGAACATTTCCGCGACTTCTCTGGAAGGGTCACTCTAGCCCCCCCTTCATCGGGCGTGCGGTGAGGAGGGCGAACATGATGGCGTTCCCGAGGGGGCCACCGGAGACAAAATTGAGAGTACCGCCGCGATCGAGTGGTGCCCCTACCAGATGAACCGTTCTGTATAGAGATTGAAAGAGATCAAAATCCCCGTAAACCCGGCAGCCGGCGATCATGAATCCAGTCCCGGAGAAACTGGTCCCGAAGAGAACCGGTCCGGAATCAACATCCCCCTTCCCTCCCGGATTGTCCCGGCCATACTCCCGAATACTCCCAAACCCGAGAAGAGATTGAGAGCACTCTTTCCTGGTAGATTCGAAAAGCTCCCTCGCCAGAGGAATCCCCCCGAGAGAAAGCATGTAGAGACCGAATGTCGTCCCCGAAGCGCGTGGCTTGTCGATCACATTTCCTTTGGCATCGAAGCCCTGGATCAATAATCCCGTTTTTGGGTCGATCACCTCTTTGCGCCACCGCTCGATCAGGGGATCAAGAAGTGCACTCACATCCCGTTCGGTCGACCGCGCATGCATCGCG
>CAYRLD010000142.1:0-6628 GCA_964424925.1 uncultured Planctomycetales bacterium | reverse complement strand
ACAGAAGATGTAACCGAAGAGAAGGCTCATCTTGTCGACCTCTACCCAGGTGAGCGTGTACTCCAAGAGAGTTGCGGTTTGGACATGATCCGCCGGCATCTGGATCAACTGGTAGAGGGAGGCGGCCGGCAGGAGGAGCATCCAGGTCGCCTGAACCTTTCCACGAAGGAAAGGAACGAGGAGCGCTCCTAAGATCAGGATCAGGCCGGGAGGGAGATTATCGATCATAATAATCTTCCTTCCTCATCACGAGTTTTCGAAGTCCGTGTGCGGCGATCACGATGAACGTGTACGCGGCAAATCCGTAGATGGCATAGAATCCGTACCAGCTTTCCCACGAGATGTTTTCGATTTCATGGCGATGGAAGAAGAAATCGACGCAGAAGAGCCCGACGCAGATGATCGCGGTTACGATCATCAACATCCGAAGATTAGCCGGCTTTTCCAGCCATGACTTCTTGTCCACGGTACGTCTCCCTACGATTGCGTAATCGGTAGCAACAACTTGTAAACCTCGCCCGCAAAGAAAAAGAGGACGAGGCAACCGATCGCCGTCAGACAGATCGGAACAACACAGAAAGCGGGTGCTTCTTTAATTCCTTGTTTTGCATCTGACTCTTCCGGAAGAAAGAAGGCGCGGATCGCCACCGGAAGAAGGTATCCGACATTCAAGAGCGAACTGATCATCAGGACCGCAACGAGCGCAACATGGTGTGCTTCGGCCGCCCCCAGAGCGAGATACCATTTGCTCCAGGTTCCTCCAAGCGGAGGGAGCCCGATGACACTGAGGGATCCAATCAGGAATGCGATCATCGTGATCGGCATCGTCCTTCCGATCCCCTTCATTTCACTGATCTTTGTTTTGTGTGAGGCGACCATGATGGCGCCCGCACAGAAGAAGAGCGTAATTTTTCCAAAGGCGTGCATCGCGATATGCATTCCGCCCCCGATCACACCCCATGCATTGGCGAGCGCCGCGCCCAGAACAATGTAGGAGAGTTGGCTGATCGTCGAGTAGGCAAGCCTCGCTTTCAGGTTATCTTTTGTGATGGCGACCAGAGAGGCGAAGAGAATGGTCGCACCCGCGACATACATAAGCCAGGTACTCGCGCCGGTCGTATCAAGGAAGTCGATCCCGAAGATATAGACGACCACTTTGAGAACGGTGAAGACGCCCGCCTTCACGACCGCGACCGCGTGCAAGAGCGCGCTGACCGGGGTCGGCGCGACCATCGCGGCCGGAAGCCAACGGTGGAAAGGCATGAGCGCCGCTTTTCCTGTTCCAAAGGCGTAGAGCCCCAGGAGAACCATGACCATCGTCGGACTCGCTTTTCCTTCGAGGATTCCTCCTGCCGTGAAGTCGAGCGTTCCGGTGATGTGCCAGGTCCAGATCATCGCCATGAGAAGGAATCCAACCGAGGTCGAGAAGAGGATTCCGAGGTAGACCCGTCCCGCCTTTTTCGCCGCATCCGTTCCCGCATGCGTTACGAGAGGAAAGGTCGAGAGGGTGATCAGTTCGTAGAAAATAAAGAGGGTGAGGACGTTTCCGGCAAAGGCGACACCCATAACGCCAGAGATCGCCAGGGCGAAGCAGAGGAAGAATCGTGTCTGATTCTCCTCATGGTGGGCGCGCATATATCCGATCGCGTAGGCGGTCGTAATAATCCAGAGGCCAGAGGCGACGAGAGCAAAGAGGATTCCGAGAGGCTCAAGCGAAAAGGCGATCGAAAGCCCCGGAACCATTTGAACAATTTCGAGTGTCGCCGCTTCTCCCCCCAGAACCCGGCAGGTAATCGTGATGACCAGGCAGAGAAGCGCAACCGCTGAAGCGAGGCTGCAGGTCTCCCGTACATTGGGCCAGCGCCCGGTGAGAACGACAAGCGCTCCCCCGATGAGGGGAATAATCGAAGCGATTCCGGCGAGTTCTCCTGCGCTCACATGCCACCTCCCAGAAGGGTATGTGCTGCCTGTTGTGCAAGCTTCACGGTGAGCGTTGCATTTACGCCGAAGAAGATACTCGCGCCGACCAGGATCCACGTTGAAATCACGAGAGACAGGGGCGCTTCTTTTACGTTTTCATTCGCTTTTGCCGGTTTATGCAGATAGATCACCTCGACGACTCGCCAGATATATATGACGGCTAAAAGGGATCCAATCAGGACGATACCGGCCGGGGTCCAGTGCCCCGTCTCGACAAGCCCGAGAACGAGATACCATTTACTGATGAATCCCGCGGTCAGAGGAACCCCAATGAGAGCCAGTCCTCCAGCGGTAAAGGCGGCCATCGTAAAGGGCATTTTTCTTCCCATGCCGGCCAGTCGATGAAGGTCTGGCTTTCCGACGTGGTAGGCAAAGGTGGCCAGTACGAGGAAGAGGCCCCCTTTGATCACAGCATGATTAAACAGATGAATGATTCCAGCGGTGAGACCCGTTTCGCTTGCGAGCCCGATTCCCATCGCGATATAGCCGATCTGCGCTACGCTCGAATAGGCGAGCATTCGTTTGAGATTGGTCTGTCGAATGGCGAGATACGACCCGACAAGAACGGCAATCGATCCCATGATGAGGAGAATCGTTCCGGTCGGAATGAGTTCAAAGGCGAGGTGGGCCCCGAGGATGGTAAAGAAGAAGCGGAGCGTGATGTAGGCCCCTACTTTTGTTGCCGTTGCAGAAAGGAGCGCTGAGACGGCCGAAGGGGCATACGTATATGCATTCGGAAGCCAGGCATGCAGAGGGAAGAGGCCTACTTTGATGAAGAGTCCGACGGCGAGGAAGGCGAAAGCGGCCATCAATGTTTTCTGATGCTCCGAGCCTCCATCCTGCCAGCTGTGGTAAATCTTTTGTAGTTCGACCGAAACGTCCGCCATGTTGAGAGTTCCGGTGACCATATAGAGATATCCGATTCCAAGGAGAATAAAGCTCGCTCCGATCGTTCCGAGGACGAGATAGTTCAGACTTGCGGTTAACGCTTTTCGGTCGGCCCCTTTTCCCATGGCGATGAGGGCATAGGTTGCGAGGGAAGTGATCTCCAAGAGGACGTAGACGTTGAACATGTCGCCGGTCACGGTGATCCCGATCAGTCCCGTGATGCAGCAGAGCCAGATGGTGTAGAAGATCGGAAGGCGGTCCGCCGGAATTTCTTTCTGGATGGAAAGGCGTGATCCGAGGGTGACAACAAAGGCGATGGCCGTAATGATCAGCGTTACGAATCCATTTACGGAATCGATCCGCAGTTCAATGCCCCACGGAACCTTCCAGTTCCCCATGAGGTGGGTCACCACGCCCCCTTCCCCTCCGATCTTTCGAAGAATCAGGATTGAGATCACGAAAAGAGCTGCGGTGGTCGCTGTTGCGATAAACCAGGCTCGATTCCCACTTTTTCCGAGCATCGGCAGAGTGGCCGCGACCAGGAGCGGAATCATGACAATCAGGACGGGGAGGTTACTTTCGGTCATTCCAGATCGATCCTCTCTATCTCATCCGCCTCGATTGTTCTATAGGACCGTTTGATATTGACAATGATGGCAAGGGCGACCGCCATGGTGCTGACCGAAACGACAATCGCGGTCAGAATGAGAGCATGGGTGAGCGGGTTCGAATAGCGCCGGGGAGCGGGAGAGTGTACTTCTTCTTTTGGAGCGTCATGTCCCTCTTCGGTTGCATGAGGTTCTGCGATTCGAACCGGAGCGGTTCCGTCGTCAATTTTTCCGACAGAGATAAAAAAGAGGAAGATCGCGGTCTGGAAGATTCCCAGGCCGATCACTCTTCGGATCAGGTTCGGTTTCACGATGACCGCATAGAGACCGATCATCATCAAGAGGATATAGATCCAATAGTTCAGGTGTCCAAGTGCTTCCATCATGCTACTTTTTTACTCTCCGTGTTTGGGTTCCCTTTTCCATCGGAACCGGTCCCTGGACCATCTCTTTGAAGATGGTGATCATGATCGTAGCGACCGTAATCCCGACCCCGTATTCCACAAGGGTCATGCCCCACGATTCACTGATCGCAGGGTTAGAATCCTTCAGGGGGGTGTATTCGAGGAAGTTATATCCAGAGAGGAGGCAGTACATTCCCACGCCTGCATACAGAAGCAGGCCAAGGCAGGAGAGGGTATCGATCAATTTTTTGGGGAAGAGCCGGTCGAGTTCTCCGGGGCCGTACACGATCCCGTAGAGAATAAATGCGGCCGCAATGATGACCCCTCCCTGGAAACCGCCTCCCGGACCAAGTTCTCCATGGGTAATGACATAGAGTCCAAACACCATGAGAAAGGGAATCATCAATTTTGTGACGACGCGGAGGATCACCTGTTCGTTCATGCATTCCTCCGAAGATTGGGTCGGGGGCGTCGCCGGAGTAGGATAATCGTGCTGAACCCTGCGATAAAGATGACCGCCAGTTCAAACATCGTGTCATAGGCCCGGTAGGTAACGATCACGGAGGTCACCATATTGGGGACATGTCCGTGGAAATAGTCCTCCCCGTGGTGCTCTCCGCTCTTTTCTTCTTTGAGATGGGGGTTTTCCCGCGGGAAATGTTTCTCTACATCCTGACTGGTAAATCCTTTCGTAATCCGGGCGCGGTTTGCCGGAGATTCCGGGTCGCCCATTCTTGGCATATCCCAGGTGCCGTATATGAGAACGACCGCGATTGCCGCCATAACGAGAAAAGCGAGTCCTTGGCGACTTTTCTGGGGAGGAGGCGTTGTTTTCCGGACCGTTTTGAAGACCATTCGGCCTTTTCTCTCCCCGGATCCGACTAATACGAGCGTTCCGACGAGAAGAATGGTCGAAATTCCTGCGCCGACTGCTGCTTCGGTGAATGCGACATCCGCTGCATCCATATTGATCCAGACGCATGCCATGAGAAGACTATAAATACAGAGCATCATCGTGGATGCGAACAGGCTTCGAACCCGGACCGCTGCAATGGCGACCATGGTAACGAGGGCGAGGAGGAAGGTATTGATGACGAGGAACTCCATCCTCTATTTCCCTCCCTTCCACGGTCTAGCCCCGTCAAGATAAGCCGCTTTTGTAATCGCATGGGTCGCGGTAGGTGCTGTTACATATATAAACAGTGTAATGAGGATCAGTTTGATGCTGATTTGGATGGAGTGGTCATTCGTTGCAAAGGTAAGGATCAAAAGTCCCACCAGGATAAACGTTTGCGCCAATGTATCCGCTTTGCCTGCGGCATGGAGCCGGGAGAAGAAGTCGGGCATCCGGATAAGTCCTACGGCGCCGGTAAAGGCGAAAAAGCAGCCTAACCCGAGGAAAATGCCCATAAAGACTAGTTGAAGCGTACTCATCCGGTTCAATCCAGCTTTCGGAATTCGACGTATTTTAAGATTGCAATTGTTCCGACAAAATTGACAAGCGCATAAGCGAGTGCGATATCGAGGAAATCGGTTCGCTTTGTGATAAACCCAAGAAGGGCGACGAAGACAACGGTCTTCGTTCCCATTGTGTTCATGGCGAGAACGCGGTCATACACGGTCGGCCCGAGGAACGCGCGGGTAAGGACGATCAGGATTCCCACAAGGGTCGCTATCCCGGCCCCGAATACGATCGCTTCCTGCGGGTTCATTTACTGCCCTCTAATCTTTTGACCTTTTCGTGCATATCTCCGGCCAGGACTCCGTCCGCTGCTTTGTCACTCAGGGCATGAATGAGTAGTTCCTGGTTTTCGTTATCGACACTGACGGTAACCGTTCCCGGCGTGAGCGTGATCGAATTGCAATAGATCACGGTGCCGAGATCCGTTTTGGTTTCAAAGGGAACTTTAATCAGTTTGGGGCTGATCGGTTTTGAAGGGTGCCAGACCCGGTAGGCGACATCAATATTGGAGACGAGAATTTGCCAAAAGAGCCAGGGGATATAGAGAATCATCCCGAACGCAAGGTGGAGGGGAAGACTCTCTTTGTCGAGAATCTTTTTTCGAATGGCGACATAGGTAACGAGCGCACAGGAAAAGGCTCCACAGCTGAGAAGGTAGATCGCTTCTGTATTCCACTTCCCGTGATGGTATACGTGGACATGCCCTGACAGCATCGCCCAGAAGATCATCAATATGATGAACAGCAAGATGGCTCGAACCACCGGTGATCCCCCTGTACTCTCCGGAAAATAGAAGTTCCCCGATCTCTAAAATTATCGGCAGGAATCCCTGTTTTTCTGGAGTGTTACAGACGCTCCGGGGCGGAGATATTGAGAATGCGGAATACGTTGCGCAGGACGATCTGAACGGCACTGCAGGTGGCGAGACGTGCGCGACGTGCCGGTTCGTTTTCATCAAGAACCGTATTCTCCTGCTTCTGATAGTACCTTTGGAAGGCCCCAGAAAGGTGGGATACAAAATCGGTCAGAATGGCCACATCAAGATTTCGGGCGGAGGCTTCTACGGTTCGACGGATTCCCCGGCAGGCACGGACGAGTTCGATCTCATTGGGTCCGAGATCTTCTGTAGAGAAGTCTCCCATCCAAACTCCGTCTTTGATATCCGCTTCCTCGATCATCTCTTTTTCCCGACCCTTCTCCAGAATACTGCAGATTCTGGCGTGGGCATATTGGGAATAGTAGACCGGATTTTCGAGCGTCTTCTTTTTGGCCACTTCGATATCAAA
>CAYRLD010000141.1:2177-6642 GCA_964424925.1 uncultured Planctomycetales bacterium | reverse complement strand
GGCGTGTTTCATAGAACATCCCGATGGTAATTTTCCCTCTATTTTGTTTATCCCTAAAAAAAGCAAACACCGCATCGTAGGGGTTCTCGACCTAGAAGATATGGACCGGAAACGACTCGGAGAAGATCTTCGCCCCCTCATGGAAGACCTCGCCCTTAATATCGGATTCGTCCTTGAAAACAAAAGGCTCTACGATGACCTCAAAGACTACTCCGAACAGCTCGAACGAAAGGTAGAGGAAAAAGTCCAAGCTCTTCGAAAAAGTGAAAATCGGTACCGGACCATCGTAGAAAATGCGACCGACGCGATTATTACAACTGACCTGAACGGACACCTTAGTTGGGCCAACCGCGGATTTTGTGAACTCGTCGACATGGAAGAAAACGAGTGGGAAGATATGAATATTTCCCGCATCGTAAAAAAGGGTAACCTCCATCGGATCTTCTCTTCTTTGCGCAAAGTCGCCAATGGAGAAGAGGTAAAACCTTTCCCCCTCCATATCCTGACGCAATCGGGAGACGAGCGTATTGTTGAAATTGCCTGCACCGGGATCCGGGAAAATAACCGCATTTCGGGAATGGAAGCCACGCTACGAGATGTAACAGAAAAGATGGTCGTCGATAAGCTGCGGAAAAACTATCTTCAAAAACTGGAAGAAGAAGTGATCCATCGAACAGCTGAAATTAAGGATACGCAGAGAGCCTCGATCTTGGCTATTGCGAACCTGGCCGAATCGATCGACGACGATACAGGGGGTCATATCCAGCGAATCCAATACTATTCGAAAGCCCTTGCGGACCAACTCCGAAAAGATTCGCCCTACCGGGATCAGCTTACGGAAGAGTACGCAGAACTGATCTATGATCTATCGCCTCTTCATGATCTGGGCAAAGTGGGGATCCGCGATTACATCCTTCAAAAGCCGGATAAGTTGACCTCCGAAGAGTTTGAAAAAATGAAGGACCATACAGAAATTGGAGCCCATGCCCTCCGGATGGCAGGGGCGATGATCCACCGGGAGAGCATATTTTCCATCGGAGAAATGATTGCGCGCTTTCACCACGAAAAATGGGATGGATCGGGTTATCCGGCAGTGCAGGTCGGGGATGAAAAACGACCCTTAAAGGGAGAAGAAATCCCTCTCTGTGCCCGAATCGTTGCCACAGCGGATGTGTATGACGCCCTGACATCAAAACGACCTTACAAGATGCCCTTCCCACACGAAAAAGCAAAAGAGATGATCGTGAATGATTCCGGAAAGCATTTTGACCCGACCATTGTCAAAGCCTTCCTGGAATGTGAAGAACAATTTATCGAGATTCGAAAACAGTTTCCGGATACAAAAATGCCGGAAGGAAAACCTTTTGAACTGCCTGAGCGGGACCGTTAGATGAAACGAAAATCTTCCCCCAAAAGAAAACGTCCGCGGCAAATCGAAGGGGACCTCATTGGAACCGAAATGAAATTCGCCATCGTGGTCAGCCGATTTAACGAATATATTACCGACAAGCTTCTGGAGGGATGTGAAAACACACTTCTTCGGAGCGGCGTTCCCAAAGAATCGATCGAAGTTTTCTGGGTACCGGGTGCATTTGAGCTGCCCACCGCAGCAAAACGGATTGCGACCCGGGGGGATGTGGATGCAATTATTTGCCTCGGATGTGTCATCCGTGGATCAACAACGCATTTCGATCATGTCTGTAAAGAGACGGCGAAGGGAATCTCTGAGGTAGGACGAAGAACCGGGCTTCCTACCATTTTCGGCGTCCTCACCTGCGATACAATTGAACAGGCCATTGAGCGAGCCGGAACAAAGATGGGGAATGCAGGGAGAAGCGCCGCGCTTTCTGGATTAGAAATGGCCTCTCTGGTTAGGAAAATTGGATGAGAAAGCGTAGTCAGGCCAGAGAAATCGCCATTCAAACCTTATACGAATTAGACGTGCGTGGAGACGAAGCACTTTATGAGATTGAAGAGATCATTGCAGGGAACATTAAGGATCCAGAAATCCAAGAATTCAGTAAAGACCTTGTCACCGGAACCTGGGAAAAACGTGCGGAAGTAGACCGCCATATCGAAGAAGTTGCACGAAATTGGGAAATTTCACGGATGGCGGTCATCGACCGGAATGTCCTTCGTCTCGCCACCTACGAATTGGTTTTTCGGGATGACATCCCCCCACTGGTATCGATCAACGAAGCGATCGAAATCGTGAAGAAATTTTCTACGCGGAATTCCGGGGCATTTGTAAACGGGATTCTCGACAATATTCGGCTTCGCTGGGCCCCACCCTCAAAACAGAAGAAGTAATCTATTCTTCTTCAAAGCAGACCTGATCCCGACCTAACTCTTTCGCTCGGTACATCGCCCGATCCGCCTTTGCGACAAGATTTTCTCGACGTCCGATCGAACTCGGAATAAACCCGGCCACCCCAGAGCTTGCGGTAATGGAAACGAGAGTCCCTTCATTATCAAACTTCCAATTCCGAATCTGTTCGAGAGCCCGTTCGGCAATCATCACAGCCCCTTCTAGTTCTGTCGCCGGAAGAAGAATCAGAAACTCTTCCCCCCCATACCGTGCTACCGTGTCACAGGCACGGGTACTCTTCTTGAGAATGTCCGCAACATCTCGAAGAACTTGGTCTCCGAAGAGATGACCATGATCATCATTGACCTTCTTAAAATGATCGAGGTCAACCATAATGACCGAGACAGGAAGTCGTTTCCGAATAGAGAGGTTGAGTTCCTCTTCAATCCGTTCCTGTAGATATCGATGGTTGTGCAAACCGGTAAGGTAGTCTGTCGTCGAAAGATGCTGGAGAATCACATTCTGTTGGCGACTTTCCTCGAGTCGTTTTTCCAACTCCCCTTGCAGACGTTGATTCTCTAATTTCAATCGGTGCTGTTCGAGATTCTTCTCAACCACAACAGGGATCGCCCGAAGATAATCCCCTACTTTACAAATATAATCGTACGCACCCAACTGAATCGCCTGAACCGCGAGTTGATAATTATCCTCGCTGGTCACCATGATCACCGGAATATCGGACCGCGTAACGATCTCGCAAAGGAGGTCTGTGCCCGTAGAATCAGGAAGATTCTGATCCAAAAGGATGATATCAAAATCAGAAAGGTCCTTGGACAGACACGCCGCCCCATCTATCGCATGAGAGACTTGAGCCTCCCGCTCGAGAAGAATATCCTTCAAGAGTTCTGCATGATCGGGATCATCTTCCACGATCAGCACACGACGACGGCTCAGCGTCCGAACTTCCGTCTCGGACGGATCATCCGCCTGGTCAGTCTCCATCTAACTAGGCCTCGTATGGGCGACGATGAACATCGCTCCAATAATGAGTGACATCTTTCACCGTTCGTACAAACTGTTCGGGATCGGAGGGCTTCACGGTATAAGAATTCGCCCCACTTTCCGCCGCCATTCTCTTTTCCCGGTCATCATCGAGGTTGGTCATGATCACAACCGGGATCGCAGAATAATGGTCCTGGGAACGAATCTTTCGAAGGGCGTTCATCCCGCCCATACCGGGCATTTCCAGGTCCATATAGATCAGTTCCGGAACCGGTGCCTCTGAAAATTTCCCATGGTGAGAAAGAAAATCAAGCGCCTCCTCACCGGTCTCTACCTCATAGATATCGGGATCGAGATGAGATTCTTCGATCGCATCGCGAATCATGAACCGGGTATCTTCGTCATCATCGACGAGAAGAATCTTTGTCTTCTTCGCTTCCATCACCTAAATCCTCCTGACAGGAACTCTTCAGCAGAGTGAAATGAAAGGTCGTTCCTTTCCCCAGTTCCGACTCTACTTCAATACGCCCCCCGTAGGTCTCGACAATCTGCTTGACCAGACTCAGACCCACACCCCGTCCAGGGTTGTTCTGAGTCTCGGGGGACTTTCCCCTTCGAAACACATGAAATAGTATACGCTGATCTTCCAGCGAAATCCCAGGACCATTATCCTGCACAGAAAATCGGTAAAAACGATCCTCTTCCCGGAAATGAATCCGAATTTCTGGATGATCCCGATCCCCTACATATTTGATCGCGTTATCGATCAAATTGTGAAAAATCTGCTTCATCCGTGATTTTTCGACAAAAATTCGGGGAAGCGATTCGGGATGAATTAACCGAAATCCTTTCTCTTCCACCTGGTATTCAAAGAGCCCCCAGATCTCTTCAATGAGATCAGAGATATTTACCCATGTAAAGGGTAACCGTCTCGATTTGATCCGCGAAAGTTCCAGAAGGTCTCCGATAAGATCGGTCAGCTTCCCCACATTTCTCTGTATCCGAGAGAGGCGATCCTTGACCCCATCCTCAAGTTGATCCGGGAACTTCCGGATGATCATACCACACATACCCGAAATGTTGACCAGAGGGCCATTAAGATCATGGCTCACGGCTCGCAGAAAATCCTCCTTCACCGCAATCGCCATCTCGAGG
>CAYRLD010000141.1:0-2167 GCA_964424925.1 uncultured Planctomycetales bacterium | reverse complement strand
GTCACGATTCGACTCCTTCAGTTCCTCGGTACGATCCGCTACCATCTGTTCCAGTTTCTCACTCCACATCCGCAGTTCCTTGTTCGCCTCAACAAGTTCTTCACGAGAACTCGACAGGTTCTCGGTCATCTTGTCGAAAGAGCGGGCCAGGCTGGCGATCTCCCCTTTTCCACTCAACCCAATCCGCTGAGACAGATCTCCTGCTGAAATAAGATCGGCCGCTTCGGTCATCGCTCGAATCGGCCGAAGAATGAGTTCGATCACAAAAGCGAGAAGAAGAAGAGCTGCAACCAACACAATCCCCCCGATAGCCAGACTCCGGAGAATCATGCCATCGATCGCCTGATTTGTCCGGGACATGGATAAGCCAAGATGTAAGGTTCCCAGTTTCTTTAACCGCTCTACCGAAGGGGCAAGGGGGTCCGACTCATCGATGACCTCCGTCATGTCGATCAAAGCCGCACTTAGTTGAAATACCCTGTTCCCCTGCACGACCAGTTTTTGCGGTTCCACTTGACGGTTATCTCGAGATTTCGGGAAGGCGGGAATTCCCGCCGCAAAAGATCGCGAGGCCTCCCATGCCGCGCCTTCAGAACCAGAAGGACCAATCCGGCCTCCAAAGACAATCGGTTCATCATTCATGTCGAGCACAAGAACATAACTCACATCAGGTTCTTCGAGCAGGAGGGGAATTCGTTGCCGGATTCTCGCCTTGTCCCCCAACTGAAGGTCGACTCCTCCACTGCGGGCCACACTCGCAAAGAGAGCCTGCCCTCGTCGAAGCAGCTCACTCCTCATCGTCTCACTCTGTCTGCGGACAGACTGGAAGGTGAAGCCTCCCGTCAGGAGAACAACGATAAAGGTAACCCCCAGACTCATCTTGGTGCGCAAACTCATGGAGACTGACCTATTCCACCATTTCCCATTTCGTGGATGTGGGAGAAGAAACCCTTAATTCTCGAGCCGTACGAACGTTAAACTTTCTATCGAAAATGAGGTTTTTCGCGTCACGAATGACCGGGACCGTCGGGTCCTTTCTCTTCTGTAAGTCCTTTGCCAACTTTGCTGCTTCCCGACCCGACCGGGCGCCATCCAAATCAAGAAGAGCGAGAGCCCCTCTTTTCAAATCAGCCGTATGCGTCGTGATCACAGGAATATTGTTCTGAGCTGTTGCGATTTCAAGAAGCCGTTCCCGAATATCACCCCGAGATCCAAACTTGTCTCTTTTAAGAACAAGAAAGGCATCGACCATTTTAACAAGATCCCCAATGGCAGGAGCCGCCTGATCTTTGGCCTTAATCTGCCTCGCATGAACCTCAAGACCCATCTTCTTCGCCTGAGTTTTCAATTCTTGGATAAGCGATTTGCTGTAAGCAGAATAGATAATGCCGACCCGCCGAGCTCCAGGAAGAAGTTCATGAAAAGTGTTCAAGGCTTCAAGCGCGCAATTCCGATCCCCCCAGAAGACCCCATTTACATTCTGCAATGCCTTTTCTTCGTGCTTTTCCCCGATCCTTTCGGAAAGGTAGTCGGGAATCCCCGCATAGATGACAGGAGCGGACTCGACGAGCATGAGCAAGAAAAAAGCCTTCTGGCCAACGGCTAAGAAGAGCTGGGGGGACAATTTCTCAGCCTGCCCAAGGAGGGCTTTCGCTTGGCGGTCACGAGGCTCCAATCCAACAAGAGAGAAGGTGTGGAAACTGACCCCTTTCCCCATTTCCGTCCGAAAGGCGCTAGAGGTCTTTTTATATTCCTCCTCGTTTTCAGAGAGGAATATGACAACCGGGCCCTCCTTTTGAGCCAAAGCGGGAAGCGACAGCCCCAGGAGGATGGCAAACGTTAGTAGCGTTCTCTGTACCATGCCTCCCCCCTACCGAACCTGGAATCCAACGTAGAAGGCGCGACCGAATTCCTCACCGTCAAAATGTTCCTGGTGTTCTTCATCATTGATATTTACGACAGAGGCCCAAACTTCCCCCCTTCCTTCCCAAAAACTCCAGGCAATGCGCGCATTCAACATAATTCGGCTATCGAACTCATGTGTTTCGGCCGGGAAAAGTTTGGTAAGTTCTATCTCACCAAAATAATTAACCCAGAGATCTGCATAGAGCCCATCGGAAGGGAAACTGGCGCGAAGCCCAAGATTTCCCTTCGTCTCCGGTGCCTG
>CAYRLD010000140.1:0-6738 GCA_964424925.1 uncultured Planctomycetales bacterium | reverse complement strand
TCAATTTGATGTCCCATGCTCTCCAGACCGAACCCATTCCACCAGAGCCGACCTCTTCGGAGAGAATGTATTGGTTCAGTCTGCGCTGGGGGTCGTTGATGAAATCGCGCAGGTCTTCGGGAATCTGTTCGAGTTCGTTGATTTTATGAGTAGAGGGCGTGCTCGGGGGTGAAAACCGGGAAGAGGGTGGGCGCGACGAGGGAGGGGTATGTTCTCCCCCGGGCATCACCTTGAAGTCTGCGGAAGGGATGCTGGATGGGTTAGAGGGGGGCGTTAACTCTCCCGTGGTTGCATTGGGAATAATGGTCGGCGCGTACTCTGCCGAGATGGGTTCGTCCGGTTCCGGTTTTTTCTTTTTTGGATCTGGTTTTTCTCTACGCTTGGTAACGATTGTCTCTCCCTCATGGAAGCTGTCTGCAGAGGGAGAGGAATCTTCATTGGAAGAAGAATCCTTTTTGGGATCTTCTTTCTCCGGTTCTTTTTTGTCGTTTGGATGTTCGGCGTCGGTCATGGGGCGTACATAGTAATGTTGCCGGTGGGCGGCTGCAAGGCCTCTTTTGAAATCCGGAATCTTGTGATTTCTTTCCCGGATCGGTAAAATCATCGCCATGACAATTCTTGCCGGTTTTCTTGCCGCGGCCCTCTGGGGAGACGATCCCAAAATTGAAAAAGGGGTAGAAGCTCCCGATTTCCAAGTGCAGAACCAGAAGGAGGAGACGGTCAAGCTCTCCTCTTTCCGGGAGAAGAAGAATGTTCTTCTCGCTTTCTATCCGATGGACTTTACGCCTGGCTGAACCCGCGAGATGAAAATGTTGCGGGACAGCATGAAGACGTTCGAGGAGGCCGATACGGTCATCCTCGGGGTTTCGGTCGATTCGGTCCGATCCCATAAGAAGTTCTGCGCCAGCCTCGGTCTTGAGTTTGATCTTCTTTCCGACCGGGACAAGAAGATGCACAAGGCGTACGGCTTTGGGCGTTTTTCCCGTTCTCTCGTTCTCATCGATAAGAAGGGCATGATCTTCTATGTCGACAAGAAGTATAAGATGAAGCAGGAGGAGTGGGACGAGCTTATGAAGGCGGTGGGGTCCTTACCGAAGTAAGAACCCCACGCCAAAGGTCATTTCACTTCTGCGGCAACCGGTTTGAACGGCTCGAGATCCGCGATCGTTCCCTTCTTCTCTTCGGAGAAGGCTGCCTCTACCGCCTGACCGGCATGAAGCTTGGTCGGGTCTTTTTCATCGATGAAATACTGGAACGTATTGTCCGACCCTTCAAACTGAATCATTCCATAGCAATAGGGGATCGGTCTCTGCACCCCGGTGGAGGGGTCCAAAAATGGGAAGGTCACCTGCGTAAAGAGAAGGAGTTTTCCTCGAGGAGGAAGCTCGACGATCTTCTCCATTCGCCCAAAGCACCCGGTGCAGACGACCCGGGGCGGGACAAGCGTTCGTTCGCAGTCATCACATCGGCTGGCATAGATCTTGTGGTTTTTCAAGCCATCTAGGAACAGGGTTCCGTATCGTCCCGCTGCGAACTGAAAGTTCAACTGCGGCGTGGTGCGAACCGAAATCGTTTTGCTTTTCTTTTCGCTCATTTTTCGACTCCAAGAATCATCACTTCGTTCCAGAACGAACCACCAAATCCGGTTGTACAGGCGGTCTTTACGTTATCGACTTGGCGGTCTCCACATCGGCCGCGTACCTGCAGAGAGGCTTCTACAACACGAATCAGTCCGGTCGCTCCGATCGGATTGGTGCAGAGAACGCCTCCTGAGGGATTGATCGGGATCTCCCCGTCGATGCGGGCTGCCCCGCTTTTCCAGAGTTCGGATCCCTTGCCCGCTTCTGCGAGCCCGAGCGATTCGACCCAGTCGAGAGCGGCCCAGGTGCACGGCTCGTACATTTCGACAACGTCGAACTCTTTTCGGGGGTTGGTGATTCCGGCTTGCTGGTATGCCTTCGCTGCGGCGATTCGCAGGGAGTGTTTGTATCCAGCAGATCCTTCCGCTACATCCCCGAGATAGGTGTTGTTGTGACAGGACGAAACCGCTTTTACCCAGGCGGCAGAACGATTGCCCGGGTCACTCGAGAATATAACCGCCGCCGCTCCGTCGGAGGTGGGGCACATATCGAGGTATCGGATCGGGGTGGAGAGCATCGGAGACTCCACCACCTCTTCTACAGTGACTCTCTGCTTCAAGTGTGCATGCGGATTCTTCTCCGCGTTTTCCCGGGCGAGGACGACAACGTTTGCGGCATCTTCCGGTGTTGGGTGGTACGCTTCGAGGTATTGCATTCCGAAGACCGCAAGTCCACTTACCGCGCCCGCCAGGGTGGGGCGTTCATAAATCGGGTCGAAGGCGGTGACGATTCCGGTTGTCGTTTCTCCCTCTGAGTCCGAGAGTCGTTCCCATCCGACCGCCATCACGTTGCGGAACATTCCGCTGGAGACGAGATAGTAGGCGGCTTGCGCGAGGGACGATCCGGTCGTTCCTCCTGTGGCCACTTTCAGGTGAGGCTTTCCAATTCCACCGGTTCCTTCTACGGCCCAGAGATCGGAGAGGTGGATCCCCTCGAAATGTTCCATATTTCCGACGACGATCGCATCGATCCCGTCGGGCCCCATGTCCGCATCAATGAGGGCGCGCTGGACCGCTTCATCGATTAGTTCGGGGGCACTGACATCGAGGCGGCGGGAATTATGGTCCGTCTGTCCCGCTCCGATGATCGCTACCGAGTCTCCCATGATTAATTTCTCCTCAATACCCAGGCGCAGTGGGCCTGGCCGGTGAATCCTGTCATCCCGTGCGCGAGTCCGGTCGAGCCGTTGTCCTGGGTCAGTCTGTTATAGACCTCGGTAACCCGGACGAGCCCGGTGGCGAACCCCGGTTGAGCGCTCATCGCTCCTCCGGAGGGATTGAATGTGGGGCCTCCATCGGTAGGAAGCCCGAGCCCTTCTTTCCACAGGAGGGTCTGGGCGCTGGAGGCGTCGTGAACTTCGACGACGTCGAGTTCTTTTGCCGGATCTAAAATCCCGGCTTTTCGGTACGCTTCCTGGGCGACCTGCGACAGAACTCCCGGATCTCCGAGATCACGATCCCCTAATCCATGCCGGTCGGTAGCGAACCCGAATCCATCGAGCCAGACGGCATTGGGATTTCCTTTTGCGAGTTCTTCATTTACCAAGAGCACCGCACATGCCCCGTCTGAATCGGGAGCGACCTGATTTGCGAGTAAGGGATTTGCGAATACGTCTGACCCAACGCTTCTTTCGTGTGCGTTTGGATTTGCGGAAACCGCTTTGGCCGACGTTTCTGCCGCCCGGGCAAGGACATCTTCGGAGAGGCCTCTCTTCTGAAGAAATCGCCGCGCTTGCAGTCCGAGAGCCATGTGATCGGTGATCCCGATCGGGCGTTGGAAGATCGGGTCGAAAGCGGCCCGGGAGATCTTACGGGGTTCACCTTCTGAGCATTTTGCGTGGGCGGTGACGAGACAGGAATTGAATCGTCCCGAAAGAATGCGTGCCGCGGCGTAGACCAGAGAGAAGGTTCCGTCCATGGATACTTTCGATGCCGATTTTCCGGCGGCGCCTGCGGCGTCTTGAATAGAGATGTCTGAAATGGTTCGGCCATCCAGAAAGTCACTCGATGCGTTGATGACCGTATCGATTTTGTCGTGAGACCAATTCGTCTTGGCGAGGAGGTCCTGCACGACCTCGAAGTTCAGTTCCATATAGTTGACTTCATTTCGGCTTGCGGCATGCTTCGACTGTGCTGCTCCGATGATCGCGACTCTACTCATGAGGTCACCTCGGTCGGTTCAAAGCCTTTGATATCCCGGACAGATCCTTTTTTCTTCTCGTTATAGACCGCCTTTACTCTCATCCCAGGTTGAACCTGTGAGAAATCTTCTACGAGAAGGGTGTGGAGGAGGGCGGTATCCGACCCATCGAGTTGGATCAGCCCGACGATTTCCCCTTCTTCCGATACGGTCCATGTGGTGACTTCTCCCTCGGGACCGACTTCGACCCACTCTTCACTCGTTTCGAGACAGGTGAAACAGCGGGGGCGGGGAGGGGTGGTAACCGTTTTACATTTTGGACAGCGAAGCCCAATGATTTTTCCCTCTTCTTTTAGTGCGGTGAGGAAGAGGTCTCCTACCTGTCCCGAAGGCCATCGGTAGGGAATTTTAATCCGACCTTCTACCGCGATCGGTTCGACCTTGTCTAATTCCATGAGAATCTCCTTTATTTTTTTAAGGTTACTTTTTTTAGGATGCAGTCCGTTCCTGTTTCCAAGATGTCGTGTGGCTTCATTCCGATTTCACCGAGAGCCCCTCCTTTTGCAAGGTGTGCGACGCCAATGCAGAGGGCCCAGAGAACGAGGGCGATTCGACGCCCTTCGGCCGCTCTTTTTGTGTTTTTTCGGCCGTTGTGGAGGAACCCAGCCAGTTGATCGAGCAGAGGTTCCATACGCCGTCGGGCTTCTTCTCTGAGGTCGGGGGAGAGGTCTCGGGAAATATCCCCCCGGTCGAGTTGCAGAAAGAATTCGAAGATCTCTTTGTTCCCTTCGAGACAAAGATTTTGGAAAACACGTGAGAACGCTTCTAGGGCGGAAGGGAAGTCCTTACACGATGTAAGCTCATCCTGGAGTGATTCGATAAAGACATCAAAACCCTGCTTTAGAAGAAGGGAGGCGAAGAGGTCCGCCTTACTCTTGAAATAGAGGTAGAGCGTTCCCTTGGCGACTTCGGCTCGTCGGCCGACTTCGTCGAGGGTGGTCCCGTCGTACCCTTTTTCCCCGAAGCATCGGATCGCTGCGCTGAGGATCGCTCGGCGCTTCGCATCCTTTTCCCGGGCTCGTCTGTCTGAAGTTCCCATATTTATTGACTCTCAGTCATGAAATGACTATAAGTCATTTACCATCTGGCGGACGACAAGTCAAGAAGAGGATCTGGAATTTAAAAGGAATATTCAAAATGCGAATTCATGAACTGCTTTCGAAACGAGCCGGGGAAACTCCCGACAAAACCTTTCTTCTTTTTGAGGGGAAAGAATTCTCCTACCAGGAAATAGACGAGCGTTCTTCGCGCGTCGCGGCGAAGTTGATCGGGGAGGGCGTGAAGCGAGGCGACAACGTAGCCGTCTTCATGGAGAACCGGCCGGAATTTATTCATGCCTGGTTTGGGATCATGAAAGCGGGGGCCGCGATGGTTCCCATTAATCCTGTTCTCAAGGGACCAGAGGTGGAATACATCCGCGAAAATTCCGAAAGCCGTCTTATGTTGACCGGAAAACATTTCGATGAAGGGTTCGAAGCGGACCCGATCGATCTTCCTGAAGGCGATGGTTCCGATCTTGCAGCGATCGTCTATACATCGGGGACGACCGGGAAGCCGAAGGGCGCGATGCTGACCCATTCGAGTTATCTTTGGGATGCCGAAGCCATTGTGAAGCATGCCCAGATGACCGAGGAAGATCGATTCCTCTGTATTCTTCCCCTGTTTCATGTGAACGCTCAGGTGGTGACTACCCTTGCGCCTATGGTGGCGGGGGGAAGTATGGTCTTGACGCCCAAATTCTCTCCGGTGGATTTCCTCGAAACGCTCGCGACGAGTGAAGCGACCGCCTTCAGTGGGGTGCCGACGGTATACGCGATCCTCAATAATATGCCCGGGCTTGAGAAGTATGATCTTTCTCGGTTGCGGTTTTGTATTTGCGGCGCGGCTCCTATGCCGGTAGAGGTCTTTGAAACCTTCGAGAAGAAGTTCAACGCAGTCATCATGGAAGGGTATGGTCTGACCGAAGGGACCTGTGCGAGTTCGGTCAATCCTCTTGATAAGAGGAAAATTGGATCGATCGGGCTGCCTCTCGAGGGGCAAGAGATGAAGATCGAGGATGGAGAGATCTGTATCAAAGGACCCAACCTGATGCAGGGGTATTACAAGAATCCCGAAGCAACTGCGGCGGCCATTCGAGATGGATGGCTTCATACAGGAGACCTTGGGCGTGTCGATGAGGATGGCTACTACTATATTGCAGGGCGAAAAAAGGAGATGATCATCCGGGGGGGAGAGAATATCTATCCCAAGGAGATCGAGGAAGTCCTCTACCAACATCCCGCGGTTGCAGAGGCCGCAATTGTGGGGCTGCCGGATGAGAAGTGGGGTGAAGAGGTTGCTGCGTTTCTCGTGACGAAGGAAGAACTCGGGGAAGAGGCGATCTTTGCCTATTGCCAGGAGAAACTTGCCGACTACAAATGTCCCAAAAGGGTGATCTTTCGAAAGGAACTCGATAAGACCGCGACGGGGAAGATTCAAAAACACCGGTTACGGGAAAGCGTTGCGAAATAGAACCGTGCCTATCCCATCATCGCGAAACTGATCGTCGCCTTGGCGACGAGTTTGCCATCTTGGGTGACTTCCCCTTCGGCGGTGGTGATTCTCTTGCCTCGTTTGAGAATCGTCCCTTTTCCGGTGAGCGTTCCTGCTTTGGCGGGTCGCATTAAGTGAACCGTGACGGTAGAAGGGACAACCGGTTCGTTTACCGCATGGGCCGCTGATACTTCGGCGATCGTGGTGAGAACCGCGAAGTGAACCATGCCCGGGATTACCTCATGTTCAGGACGGGTGTCCAAAACGATCGAATCCCCTTCCGCCCGGAGCCCGAGTGTGCTATTAAAGTTCGCCATGGGGAGGGAGTATAACACCTTCCCGAGGAGAAACAATGGCACAAAGATGG
>CAYRLD010000139.1:6555-6802 GCA_964424925.1 uncultured Planctomycetales bacterium | reverse complement strand
GGAATTCCCCCTATGGAAACTCCGCCATCAAGAGAGATGATCGAAAATCGCACGCCCGCCTTATGAAGAATAGCCGCCTGCTCAATAGAACTCCCGTTCAATCGATTCATATTCTCATCCACCGCGACCCGATCCCGTGGGGTCAGAATGCAATAAGCGCCAGAACGACCAATTTTGTCCGCAAGGGTCCACCCCTCAACAACACCGGTAAGAATGCATTGAAACCGATAATCATTAATCAACTCCA
>CAYRLD010000139.1:0-6545 GCA_964424925.1 uncultured Planctomycetales bacterium | reverse complement strand
TTGCGGTGCGGTGCGAGCGCTGATTCGTGCGACAGTCTCCCCCTTGAGAAGTTTGATATAGGAGTCGACCCCTCCGGAAGAGGGAGCCTTTTCTCCTTTTTTCAATTTGTTTTCCGTCCGCCTCTTTTCATAGTCCGCCCGTTTTTGAATCACCTCTTTGGCTTTCTCAAACTTCTCCCGAATCTGATACCGTCCGGAAGGGGGAGCGTTGACCCACCCGGTCAGATTGACGCTGCCCGGCTCTAGAAGCGTCATCCCATCTAGATCACCGTAAGACATTTTTACCACGATGTTACTCGACCCGCTGGAACGAAAACGGACACCGAAAAAGCCACCACTCCCACTTGGATCAACAAAGGCCGACGTAATCCCTGAGGCGAGAGCCAGTTTTATATTTTCATCATAGGGGTCGAGAGAATCAGAAAGGATCCCCGATCCAGATACTCCCAAACCGTACGACTCTACCGCAACAAATCCGGGAAGAACCCTTTTCCCGGAAACGTCATACCGGGTGGTCCCTTCCGGCAGAGCCAGATCCATCCCAATCCGATGAATTTTATTGTCCTTCAAAAGCACTGTAGCGCCACGAAGAGTCCCCTTTGTTACGGTATAGACGTCCCCGCCTTCCAAAGCGACGTAAACGGGATCAGACTCTTGTGCGAGCACAACCGAGTTCAGAAGAAAGAAGAGTAAAAACCATCTCATGGGGTTTCCTCCGTGTGAACCACTTTTCCATCGACCAAAACTTTGACCACCCGGGTGGAGAAAGCAAATGGATCCCCGCTGAGAAGAACCACATCCCCATCCTTCCCTTTCTCAAGACTCCCAATCTTTTTCTCGAGTCCGATCATTTCCGCCGCGTGCAGCGTGAAGGACTTTAAAGCCGTCTCTCGAGGAATCCCAAACTTGACCATCTCTGCCATCTGATGAAGAAATCGAGAATAGGAGGAAGGAAGCATAACCAACTTCCCTCCCGCTAAACTGACTTCTCCCGGCGCATTGATCCGCGTTCTTGTATACGGAAGAAAGGTCAGTTCCGGAGACATCGCAATCCGATACTTTTCCTTTTTTACCCGATCGATCGCTTTGAACAAGTTCGAGCGACAAACATACGTCCTGCGGGGAGCCATCCCAGAGAACTCTTTCATCACTTGTTCCCAATGGGCCAGGTCTGCCGGAGAAGAGATCTCGATAATTCCGGGGAGTTCCCCCTTTAGAAAACGCACGTAAACAAGGGTATTGGCATCCGGCTTCTTCGGAGCCTTCGGAGCGACAAGCGGTTTTTCAGGAGCCTTCTTTCCTTCCGCCGGTTTCTTTTCCTCCGCAGACTTCTTCTTCTGGGCTTCCCGTTTCTTCCTCTCGGCGTCGTATTTCTTCTTGGCCTCTATATACCCTTTTTCCGCTTCGATATAGTTCTTCGCCTTCCCCAGAACAGTCTTCAACAACTTCTTTGTAGAAGTTCCCCGAGACATCCGAATACGGAGGTACGCGCTTTTTTCCAAAACCATGCCGGCCTTATCCGCCCACCGCATCTTTACCGCAAGCCCCTGTCCCGAAACGGTTCCCTGAGAGGGATATATTCCGAGTGTGGTAAAGCCCTGTTTGGCCAAAGATTCTAAGCGTCGGTCGGTCGGATCAAAGGAATCAAACGCGAGTGTCCCAGGAGAATTTGACCCCGAAGAAGATTCACTTGCCGCGGCAATCCGGCTGTAGGGAGAAATAAATCCAGGAAGAGCGGTCAGGCCTTTTCCATTGATCACCGTTGCGCCTTCCGGAACAGAAACCTCTTTCCCGATTTCAGTAATCTTCCCATCTCCGATAAGAATCGTTGCCTGGGAAAGGGGCTCCTTCGCGACCGTAATGACATGAACGCCCGTTATGGCCAGGATCTCCTTTGGAGGGGATTCCTTTTTCGGAGTTTCCTTTTCGGGAGCCGCTTGAAACAAAAGACTCACAAGCAGTGCGAGCATTTAATATCTCCTCTTATCATGGCGAAGATCGTATACGATCTTTCCATTGATCATCGTCAGGGTGACATAGGAACGAATGTCGAACGGATCTCCCGTCTTCAAAACGATATCCGCATCCTTCCCTACCTCCAGAGATCCAACCCGATGATCCGCCATGACCGCCTGTGCCGGGATAATCGTCACTCCCGCGAGAGCCTCTTCCGCGGGCATCCCAAGTCGGACCGCCATAGAGGCTTGAAACCAGAGATCCTCCTGAGGAACCACCGGGGAATCGGTATTGATTGAAATCTTTTTCACCCCCCCCTGTCGGAACTTCGTCGGGATCCCATCAAACCGCCCATCATATTTCTGATAAGCGAAATCATAGATGCGGGGGCCAATGTTGGCATGGATCCCTCGACGGGCGATCTCTTTGGCGACTCGGAATCCGCCAAATTCTCCATGTGAAATGATCATGGGAAGTTTGTACTGATCATGAAACATCCGTACGGTTCCCATCACATCTCGGGCATCTGCGGTATGGATAATCACCGGATACTTACCTTGGAACACCCCCCTCAATTTTTCGAGATCCGGTTCCACTACGGGAGGTATTTTCGTTAATCCTTTCTCAAAATTCGACCACGACTCGTGATACGCCTTGGCTCGCGTCAACAAGTGTCGCAGATTCCACCACATCCCCATCCGAGTTCGGCCAAGGTCCCCGCCCCGCCTCTCTGGGTTCCAAGCTTGAGCCACTTTTACCGCGCCCGGAAATCGAAGAATGAGGCCCCCAACCGTATCCGCTCCGCCGGTCTTCATAAGGACGCCAAAGCCACCCATGTTCGTCCCGCTTCCCGGAATGTACAGAACGGTCGTTACCCCTCCCGCCCAGGCATTCTTCAGATTTTCATTGTTCGGTTGAATCGTTCCGAGAGTAGACAACCCGGGGTTTGTTGGAAAGACCATATCATTTAGATTTCCCCAAGGACTTCCATTCCCAACATGACAATGAAGGTCGACCATTCCCGGCATGGCCCATTGCTTCCGGGCATCGATTTCGATCGCCCCTTCTGGGACCATCACTTTCTTCCCAAGGGCCGCGATTTTTCCGTTACGAATAAGAATGGTTCCATTATTGATCACCCCCTTCGTCACCGTAAGAATCTTTCCGACATGAAGAGCGATCACCTCGTCAGATTTCGGCTCTTGTGCCCAAGAAAGATTACCGGCCAGAAGAAGGATGGCGATGATTCGAATCACAATCTTATTTCCTCTCGTAAACAACTTTTCCGTCCGCAATAACGGTCTTCACACGACTCTTTAAATCGAAGAGATTTCCGGAAAGAATAACCAGGTCCGCTGCCTTTCCCCGTTCGATCGATCCCAACTCCTTCCCCGCTTCCAACATTCGGGCTGGATTGAGCGTGAGCGCTTTCAACGCATCAAAAGAGTCCATTCCATGGCGGACCGCAAACGCAGCGGTAAACGGAAGAAGTTTTGTGCCGGTCGTCGCACTGGAGTAAAACGCGACCTGAATTCCCCGGGAAGAAAGACCGCCCAAAACATTGATCGAGGCCCCTTCTTCTTCGGAAAGAAAGTTCACGCCCAACGCCACGGAGATCTGTTTATCGAAGAGTAGTTGAGACGTATGAATCGTCTCTTGCGATCCTACCAAGACAACAGCAAGACCATACTCTTCTCGAAAAACTTTCGCCGCATTCTCAATAGAAGGATAATCACTCACACGAACAATTGCGGGAATCTCTTTTCGAAAAAGGGGTCGATACGATTCAAACCGGTCGTCCTTCTTCGGCTTCTTTGCGCTGCCCCCCTTCGCAGTGGACGCCCCGGAAGAAGGGGAAGAGGAGGCCGCTCCGCCCTCCCGACGACACTCCACCGGACCGTTCATCTCCTGACCTTGGAACTTCACTTTCCAAGTCCCTTGCATGTGATCCGGACCCACCAAGTTCATTGTGATTTGATATTCTTGGCCTTGCTGTGCCCCAGAGATAGAAAGAACCTTGTTCTGAAAAGTCCCCGAAATCGGCACACGCGAGGTCTGTCCCCGCATAGAAACGGATAACTCTCCGGTTACACGCCCCTGGTTCAAACTCAGATCGACCCAAAATTGGGCTTTAATGCCATACTGTTTAACAACCAGAGTCCCATTCCATCTCCCGGAAATAGGATCCCCTTTCTTGGGCACAACCACCTTTGTGGTTGTCGGGCTTTTTTTCTTTTCTTTCTGGGCCCGCTCCCACGCCTCCCATTGCTGATGATACCGCAAAGCCGCTTTGAGTCGGTTGCGCATCGAAACTTGCTGAGCCGTTCCTCCCGAAATCGTAAATTTGTACGCGCCAACCTCTCGAACAACCCTGGCTCCATTCGCCGATATCTTTAACAGGCTACAGGGGCCTTCTCTGGAAGGGGAAAGAAGCAGCGAGGTCACGCCGCTTGATAGAAGATCTTTGTACGCCTCATCCCGTAATTGAACAAACCGGGACGGAGGAAGAGTGAGTTGACTTGGAACAGAACGACTCTGAGATTTACTATAGACGAGAGAAGACCGATCTTGGTCGAGATGAAAACCGAGATAAGAGGACATATCGATCATTCCGGGAATCACAACATCCCCCGACGCATCGACCACCTTACTTCCCTCCGGGATAGATCGGCCTTTCCCGACGTACACAACCTTTCCATTCTCAATGAGGATCAGACCGTCCTCAATAACGCCCTCCGTAAGCGAGTAGGTTGTTCCCGCCCGAATCGCCATTCGATCTTTCCCTTTTGAGGGAGACCGATCTTCGAGATAGACTTCCGTCCGGTCATCCGTGGCTTTTCGTTTAAAGACCACCTTTCCCCGTACCATCACCCGCTCGACCTGTGCCGCGGCCTGAAAAGGATCCTCTTTCAAGAAAACGAGATCCGCAGCCTTTCCTTTTTCAATCGAGCCGAGAAGATCATCCACGCCCAAAATTTCGGCCGGCGTCAACGTGATAGAACGAAGAGCCTTCTCCTGCGAAAGCCCCATGCGGACGCTTGAAGCGGCCACAAAGAGAAGGTCTCGGCTTTCAGAATCGGAAGAGGTGTCCAGAGCAAAGGATACTCCCGCGTCAGCCAGAATAGAGGCGGTTTCCGCATTTGGAAGAGCTTCAAATTCAGCCCGCTCTTCATCTGTGCGATAAACCTTCCGTGGAGAAACTGGAGCCTGAAGAATAACCGGAACATTCTGTTCAGAAAGAAAGTCAGCCACTTTCCACGATTCGACCGCATCGACAAGGACAGGACGAATCTTCTGTTGAACACAAAAGAGAACCGCCTTCACAATATCATCCGCTGAAAGAGCGGTAATAAATAAGGGTTCCCGACCGGAAAGGACTTCTCGGAAAGGCTCCCTCTCCTCCGAGTTGGCCCCCTTCCCCTCCCGCACCTCGGCAAAGATCCTCCGCAATTCGGCAAACTCTCCCATACGTGTCCGAGGATATTGCCGTTTCGCAGGAAGGATTGGATTTTCAGCCGAAGGTGGAATGGGCGGAGTGAATAGGTTTGGTGGATTCTTTACCGAGTCACCCACAATCACATGCAGACCATAGGTTTCGGTCAGGATTCGTTTCTCACCCGCAAGTTGCATGACGACACCCTGCCCAACAAGCAGTCGCCTGGTTCCCGGAGCAACGTAGGCGGTTGTTACCCCTCCGGAAAGAAGGGCCCAATGATTTTGGAAATAGTCGACTCCATCGGCCGCACGAATTTCCGGAGCAATCGAACGAGGGTCGGCGCCCCTCCCGGCAAGGTACATCGAAGCATCGATCACCCCAGGAATCACGACCTGAGAGGAGGCATCAACAACCTTTGCCCCCTCTGGAACAGCGCTTCCGGAAAGAACATCAACGATAAAGCCATCTTCGATAAGAATGACACCCCGATCTATCACCCCTCCGGATACGGTGTAAATTTTCCCACAGGTAATCGCAACAAGATCGGATTCTTCCTGAGCCTCTGGGTGTAGAGGGAAGAAGGCCAATGCCGCGATGATAATTGCAAGGGTTCTCATGATCCTCCCGTTACTTGATCAAGTCGAGTACGCGCTTCAGTTTCTCATCCTTCGATCGTTGATAAACGATCTTACCGCCCACCAGGACCGAATCGACCCAGGTCATGGTATCCAAGGGATCTCCGGTCAAAATGACCAGGTCCGCAGCCTTTCCCTTCTCAATCGAACCAAATTGATCTCCCAATCCGAGCATCTGGGCGGGATAAAGAGTCCCCGCCTTCAGAGCTACATCCCGAGGCAGGCCAAATTTCACAGCGGTCGCCGCTTGATACCACATGTACGAGGTTCCGAATTGATTGGGATCCGTCTGGTAGGAAAATTTCACGCCCGCTTTCCAGAAGGCAATCGGAGCGATGCGAAGAACCTCATCATGTTTCTCCTCATCTGTCTCCCAATAAACAAGAGAAGGATCGAGGATCACTTCCAGTTTCGCCTCTGCAATTTCCTTCGCAGCCTTCCACGCATCAGGACCCACCACCAACTTCATCTTGAACGAAAATTGCTTCGCGAGATCGATCGCACGGAGAACACTCGAA
>CAYRLD010000138.1:0-6889 GCA_964424925.1 uncultured Planctomycetales bacterium | reverse complement strand
GGACGTGGGTTTCAATTCCGATGACGGTTTCATAGGAAGCCATAACGGTCCCCTTTTACCATAAGGAAGGGGGAAGGGCCCAGAGAAAGCTCTTTTGATTACGGATTGGAAAGGGCTTGGAGAATCTCTTTGAGGACAGCGATGATTTTAGGAGCAAGGAAAGAATCGAATTCTGCGCCAATGGCGGCCCGTAATTGTTCTCCTTTTTCATCCCTTCCGATAAAGGTTTCAATCGCTATTATTTTTGCAGGAAGGCTCCCCTTTTGAGAAGCCTCCAATTCAGATTCAAACCATTCTTTCAAAAGGTGGTGCGCTTCTGACTTTCGATCAAGCCGGTAGAGAGTTCTCGCTTTTTGGAAGAGATTGAGCTGAAGGCGGTCGAGCCTCTCTTTTTGGGCATTTTCAGAGAGATGTAGCGCTTTTTCAAAATGGATCTTGGCTTGGTCCCCTTGCCCCCTCTTTTGGAGAATTCTTCCGGTTTCGTAATGTGCATGAGAACGTGTTGGGTAGAGATGGATGGTTTTCTGTGCGTGGGTGAGCGCCTTTTCCAGGTGAATCTGTTTCATCTGCTTTTGAAGTTGCCCAGGGCTCTGTTCGTAGTGATCTGCAAAAAGAGTGTGGGCTTGCGTGAGGAGAGATTCCGCCGGGATGGATCGGGGGCGGAGGCGTAGGCTATTTTCAAATGCGGTAATGGTTCGACTCTCTTCCAACGCCATTCGGGTTGTTCGTATTTGGTTCCTCTTTGGGCTGCTCTTTATCCGTTCCCAAAGTTGAAGAGTGAGAAGTCCATATTCGATATGAAAACTTGCTTCTAATGGGTTTTCTTCCAGAGTCGCTTGGTAGAGATGGAGAGCTTTCGTGTAGTGGGCATCTGATTCAAGTCGCGCTTCTTCTCTGCGTAAGGGTGATTTCGTTTCTTCCGCTTCTTGCGCGAGAAGAACCCCTTTTTCTTTTTCGCGGGAAGCGGTTTGGGCCATTCGGTCGGCTTCCAAGAGGCGGGGAAGGAGCAGAAGAAGCGGTAAGAGGATGAGTCCTACCAGGAAAAGGAATAAGGCGGAGACCGCTCGGTTTAGCGAAAGAACCCACCTTCTTCTACTGAGGAGGGGGAAAAGGAAGAGGCTTGAAAAGAAGATTACGGAGAGACCGAATTCGTAGAAATCAAAATCGACACACATGTGGATCAGAAGTCCCGAGAATCCCGCGATACAACCGAGGCGGGTGCCCTCCATCCCCTTTCGACTCATTTGTACTTGCAGGGGATGCCAGAACCATACAAAGGTACTCCATATCCCGGCCAGCACAGTTACCCATAAGGGACCAAATACTCCTTCCATCCCCCACGAGAGAAAGAGAGAGGTTACCCCAATAAGGATAATTCCATGCCTTTCCTTTTCGTCTGTTTCGATCGGGATCGCTTCTTTTGGAGGGGGTAGGGCATGGCGAAACGTCCATATGATCAGGACAAAAAAGAGGAAAAGTCCGACGATACCGAGTTCGACAAGGATTTGAAGAAAGTCGTTATGTACCTTTCTGGTTTCCTGTTGTGTCTCCCCCTTGTATGCGGGGTAGTATTCTTGGAAATTATCGAGTCCTACTCCGGTCCATAGATGGTCTTCCGATATGCGAAGAGCGGCGGTCCAGTAGACGTCACGTATTCTCATTGATTCGTTGTCGAGTCGATCGGGAGAGAGGGGACCGGTCGCAACGAGTCCGCTAATGAGGATCAGTCCCGCTCCCGTGAGAATCCAGATTCCATTTCGGATGCGCTTTCGATTTCGCGTGAGTAGTAATGCGATAAGAAGTCCCGTCGCAAGTGTGAAGGCGACCCACCCTCCCAAAGACCCGGTGAGAAAAAGAATAAATCCTCCAAGAAGCAAGAGGAGGATTCCGAGAAAGCGGGTCTTTTTGAGATCCAATAACATTCCGCCAACGATCGGAAGGGCGAACACCAGGAAGCCTGCAAGGGAGTTTGGGTAGAGGAATGTTCCGAACACTTCTACAGAGGAGAGTCGTGCGGCCATTTCACTCCCTTGGAATCGCGTGTCTAATTCTCCGGCGATGCGTGCTTCGGGGAGGAGGATATATTTCTGTAAAAGACAATAGACCGACAGGACGAGCAAGAATCCAAAGAGGCATGTGAAGAGGGTATGGGGTCGGTTCTGGAATAGGGTATAGAGAGTGAAACCAAAGAGAGAAAAAGATAAGTAGGCGAGTATTGTTTGCATGGCCGGAAGCGTATACGAGGCCCATGTGATGGAGAAGGCTCCGAGGAGGAGAAAAAGAGTGAGTGGGATTTCAACTCCCGAAAAAGAAATATTGCGTACGGGAGTCCGGAGAGTAGAGAGCAGTACCAGAAAAACCCCCACGAGGAAGAGGGTGTGGATAAAGGTGTTCATTCCGGTTCCCGCTGCTCCTCCTGCAATCCAGAGTCGCATGAGGAATGCGGTTCCGAGGAGGAAGGTTCCCAACGGTCGGATACGGGTTGAAAAAATTGTTTCAGTTGGATCGGCCATGTCTTCTTGCGGTCACTTCCAGAAGGGTGATTATGGCAAAGACGAGAAGGAGTTGCGAGAGGACGATCATCGCACCGACCTCATTCACTTGGTAGAGGAGGATGGCCGCTAATCCAGTGACGGCTGTTAATGAGTGGATTGTAAGGACGGCTCTTCGGGGGGACATTCCTAGGTTGACCAGACGATGTGCAAAATGATTCTGATCTCCCCGGAAGAGGGGGCTTTTGGAGCGAATTCGGATGAAGACAACGCGAACGATATCAAAAAGGGGCACCGCAAGAACCACAAAAGGAACGGCATAAGAATAAAGAGGGCGCCCACTTTCATAGAACGTAAAGGAAATGGTCAGAACCGAGAGCCAATATCCGAGGAAATAACTACCGCCATCTCCGAGAAAGATTTTCGCCGGGGGAAAATTAAAGAACAGCATACCGGCACACGATCCCGCCAGTGCGGCAAGGGCCCCCGCTAAGAAAAGTTGACCGGTCTGTACTGCGACCAGTGCGAAGGCGAGAGAAACGAGAAGTCCAATCCCCGAGGCGAGCCCATCCATATGATCGAGCATGTTGAGTGCATTCGTGATTCCAATGATCCAAAGAACGGTAACGCCGATTCCGAGGTATTCTCCGGCGGAGGATCCTTCCCAAAAGAGGGAGAGCCTTTCTCCAAGAAGAACGGTGGCCAGTGCGATCAAGGTTTGCCAAAAGAGCTTGGTTTTTGGCGAGAGGGGTTTTCGGTCATCCCATAATCCCAGAAGGAGCATGAGGATGGATCCGGAAGCGTAGACGAGCAGCGTTGGGATTTGGGAGAGAACGCCTTGTGCATGGATAGCGAATTCGAGGTGGTCGAACCACCCTCGTTGATTTTGGAGAAGGGCCGCTCCTACTCCGGCTCCAAGGGTAAGAATCATTCCGAGTGCGACCCCGATTCCTCCTCCGTATGGGATGGGGGTTGTATGAATCTTATGGCTCCCCGGTTGGTCGAGGAAATTGCGGCGTCGGGCGATCCGGATGATCCAAGGGATCGAATCCGCGCAGATCAAAAGTGCAACCAGGAATGCGGCGCCTAGAAGGGCGTACATGATTGTGCCTCGAGCCTATCACGCGTGGGGGAGAGCGTCAACGAGAGGAAATGACTTGGTTGATATCTTCTTTCATGGTGACAACCGCTTCCGTAACCGCCTCCTGCCAGCGCTTCAAACCAAATTTCTCATCGTAGGGAGCGCGTCTCCAGGCGTATACCACGCTTCGAGAAGCGTTGATAATGGCTCCGAGCCCTCCTTTTTCGAAACAGACACGGATATCTTCCGCTCCTCCTCCCTGTGCCCCGTAGCCAGGTACGAGAAAGAAGGTGCCTGGCATCGCTTTTCGTACAAGAGTCGCTTCCTCTGGATGGGTTGCGCCAACGACAGCCCCGACAGAGCTATATCCAGAGGTTCCAGGGACCTCTTTTCCCCATTGTAAGGTCATTTCTGCAACATGCAGATGGAGCGGTTTTCCCTCTACGGGTAGATCTTGAATCTCTTTGGAAGAAGGGTTTGAGGTTTTCACCAGGACGAAGAGTCCGTTTCCGGTCTCTCGTGCGGCCTGAAGGAAGGGTTCCATGCCATCCGTTCCGAAATAGGGGTTTACGGTGATGGCATCGCAGGGAAAAGCTTTTGTATGCGCCTCTGCATACGCTTTTGCGGTTCCAGGAACATCTCCCCTTTTTACATCCCCGATGACCAGAAGCCCCTTTTTGCGGGCCTCTTCGCAGGTAGCCTTGTAGGTTTCCATGCCGGGAATTCCCATCTGTTCGTAAAAGGCGACCTGAGGTTTTACCGCTACCGCATGATCTGCGACACAGTCTAGGATGATGGAGTTGAACTCCTTCACTCCCTCTGCCGTTGGAGCAAACTCAGGGGGAAGCCACTCGACACGAGGGTCAAGTCCGACGACGACGCGGCTCTTCTTTGTCTCGATCGCGGTTACAAGTTTGTCTGCAAAAGGGATCATGATCGGCGCATTTTAGGGAGCGATTCGGAAGGTGTCAAATGCATCCCTCTCAAATGGCAAAACGTCTCGACATTTTTTGGATCGTCGGTACATTGGACGGCATGAAAACAACGACGATTGCTCGGATTCTCTTCGGTGGTGCCGTCATTCTTTCCTGTGCCGTGATTCCCTTCTGGATGTCGCGTGCGACCTCTTCGGAAAGACCTCAGACGGACCTCTTTGTTCTTCCTCCTGACATGACAGGGCCTTATGAGGCGACTTCTCCCGCAGCCGTCTGGCTCTATCAACAAGAGTTTGGTTCTCTTTTTCGAGAGACCGAGGAAGGGTTGAAGTCGGATTTGCTTAAAGAAGTTACTTTTCCGGGCGGGAAGGATAAGACGTCGCTCCTTTTGAGTGTGGATACGAGAAAAACTCTTCCGGATCAGTCTCCCGCGACACCGAGAAATGTGCTCGGTTATCTGAATCGTCTGGTCAAACCGGATGCATTCTCTTCTCTTACTATTCCAAAGGGGGAGGATGCTTCGAAAGCGGTATTGGATGATCAGCACCTTCTTCTCCAAGTGTCAAAATCAGGTGATACTGCAGCAATAGGATCCCTTATCAATCAAGCGTTTCGAGGGGTCGTTCAGGTTTCTATTGCAGAGCGGTGGTTTCGCTTTAAGAGACCCGAGGGAAATCCGGTTCTGGCGGGAGCGTTAGGCAACACCATTGACTCTATTGGGAATAGGGGCCCGTACAAATCCTTATCTTCTAAAGAGGGACTCTTTTTTGATTCTCGATGGATTGGAATTCGGAAAGGAGGGGACGGGAACATTTTGTCGGCCCTCACCGTTCCTCTCGCCTCTCATCAGAGGAAGAGAAGTTCTTCCCCTGAACTTTCATGGATACGAAAGAGTGGACTTCACCCTGTACCGGCAGATTCACAGAGGGATCTTCCTACAGCCCTGAAAAAAGGGACGGTGGATTGCGGATTTCTCTGGGAAGTTCCCGATGGGATTCCCTCCGTTGCGCTTCCTGTATCAGGGTATCTTAGTTTGATCATTAATACGGAAAGTTCGAATGCTCTTGCCTTCCACCGTTATCAGAAAGTAAAGAAAAATAGGGAGTCCGTCCCTCCTCCCTCCCTTGGTACAGTTCAGGTTTTGTGCCGACAAAGTGAGCGTGTCTCGCGCAAAACGGCTTTGGAATTTGCGCGCCAGTATGAAGGGAGTGGGGTTCAGATAGCGGTTTCTCTCGTTTCGGATTCTGATTATAGAAGCCGGCTTGCAAATCGGGATTATGACATTGTTATCGGGGTCTTTCCTCGTACCCTTTCCAGTTCTCCTTATTACTGGTGGCATTCATCGAGTTCTGGAAATATTTCCGGTCATAGAAATCCCATCCATGACAAACTTCTTGAGCAACCTGCTTCGGAATTCTCCGGGCTGAAGCAGGATCTTCAGGAAAATGGGCCTTGGATTGTGCTTAAGGAAGTAACGTTGTATTTATGTGGTTCCCGTTCCGCTCTCCGGCGGCTCGGTTTTCCGGCGACCCAGTAATTGACGCATTTTTGATTGGCGCTCTATAATAAACACGTCATTCAGGCTATCGGGAGGAATTTTCATGTACCTTTTGTCATTCTTCATTGCCCTCACTTTTCCCCACCTTGCTCAGGACGGACTTTCCGAGGATATTGATAATGCGATCGGAAAACTCGTATCGGAGGCGCATTCGGAGAGTCAGGATGCCCGTTCCGAACTGATCGAGATCGGTCGAAAAGCGACTCCGCAACTGGTAAAAGCTTTGGAGGACGGAAGTTCTTCTGTTCAACAACGGCATATGATTTGTGAAATTTTGGGTAAAATTCGGCATAACGATCCGACTATTTTGAGCGCCTTAGGGAAAGCTCTTGGAGATCGTGCCGAATTCGGTACCAGTGTGGCTTCTGTTGCTGCGTCTTCTCTCGCCTGGATTGGCGATGATGGGGTGATTCCCACGTTGATCAAGGTGATCGAAGAGAAAGAGGTAGATGGAAGCCTTCGAGTTGATCTCGATCTGCAACTGAAATATGAAACAATCCGAGCCCTGGGTGTTCTTCGTGCGGGGGCGGCCACCGAAGTTCTCCGGGCCGCTCTGAAGGATAAGAAGACAACGCAACTTGGACCTCAGGATGATTGGGCTCATCTTATTGCGGCTGCGGCAGCAACCGCTCTTGGATCTATTCGGGCGACGGAAGCGGTAGAAGATTTGGGGGCTCTTCTCGGGGATGGAACTCTCGATCCTTTCAGTGAGAAGCCTCTTCAATGGCATGCGGCCCGAGCTCTCGAAAGAATTACGGGGAAAACAAGGGGCGATCTAAACGGGTCGGAATCTGCCTCTGCTCTGGCAGCATGGAGAAAATGG
>CAYRLD010000137.1:0-6922 GCA_964424925.1 uncultured Planctomycetales bacterium | reverse complement strand
GCGGTTCTCTGGTACAACGGGGTCTATACCTACCTGAAACGGAAGAGCGCCTTTGCGGTTTTGCCCGGAGCGATCATCGGTTCCATTCCTCCCGTCGTCGGGTGGGTGGCCGGCGGAGGGGCTCTCCTGGATACGCAGATCCTTGTTGTTGCCCTCTTCTTCTTCATCTGGCAGATCCCTCACTTCTGGCTTCTGGTCATGAAGTACGGAAAGGATTACGAGAAGGCGGGCATTCCTTCGATGACGCAGGTTTTCGATGCCGAACAGTTGGCCCGGATTACGTTTATGTGGGTGGTTGCGACCGCGGGTTGTTGTCTTGTGATGCCTTTGGTCAAACTCGTGACCTCGTATATTCTTCTTGGCTGTCTCGTCGCGTCAACCATTTGGCTGGTTACCGGGGCGGCGAGACTCCTTCAGGCCGAAGGGCGGGTTCAATCCACGCGAAAAGCTTTTCACCATATCAACTATTTTGCTCTGCTTATTATTTGTCTCCTTTCCATTGATAGGGTCGCTTCGCTGATTTAAAAACATGGATGCATTAAGAGAAATTATCGCGCCGCCTTCCGCCCACCAGATGGGACTCCTCTGGCTTCTCCTCGGGATCTCGCTGGTGATTCACCTCGCCTTCATGGGGATGGTGATTGGGGGAACGACGCTTTCGGTCGTCTTTCGGTTTTTATCCCGGACGACGAAAAATCCCATGCACGAACGGTTCGCACGGGATGTGATCGACGCTTTTGTGGGGAACAAGGGGGTCGGTATTCTTCTCGGCGTTGTACCGCTCTTCACGATCTGCCTGATCTATATTCAGATGTATACGGAGGTGACGACCCTTCCGGTCTATTTCTGGATTGCTTCCATTGTTCTTGTCCTGATTGGTCTTGGGCATATCTATTTTTACCAGGATAAATTCCCCAAGAGAGATCGTGGATTCTTCCTACATCTCGGAGCCGGCGTTGCCGGTCTCGGGGCTCTGAAAGCCGCCTACCTCGTATTCTTTTTTGGTGTGACCCTTCTTATCGATCCGGAAAAATGGATTGTTCTCAATCCATCCGACCCGTTCTGGTCCTGGTATTCGGTCAGTCTTTCCTGGAACCATATTATCCGGACGCTCCACTTCGCGATCATGGCGATGTCGATGACCGGTGTTGGTGTGGTCTTCTTCTTTAACCACTGGCCAGGAAAGATCAAAGAGGATGCCGATCCGGAATACCGGGACTTTGCCAAGAAGATCGGGATTGCGCTTGCTCTTCCGATGATTTCGGTCCAACCAATTCTATGGCTTGCGAATATCCATACGATGCCACCGGCTGCGGTGAGTGCTTCCCTGATGGAGATCACAATTCCAGCGCTCATTTTCGCCGCTGTTGTCTGTCACCTGCTCTATTCGACTCTTCGGAACAAAGGGTCAAAATACGGTGCTTTGGCCTTCTGTCTCTATCTGATCGTTTTTGCAACCATGGTCGGCAATGAACAGCAGGCGACCGCGAACGCGACCCGTGAATATCTTGCCCTGGCCAACTTCAATGCCGAAAAGCAGCACCAGGAGGATATGGATGAGGCGATGAGGACGTGGAAAAAGGCTCCGGAGAATCTCGGCGAGCTGGAGTATACGCGTTGTACCTCCTGTCACAGTGTTGATGCCGGTTCGGGTCGGGGAATTGGACCGAGTCTTTATGGAATGCTGGGGAGGAAAACGAAATTGGCTTCCGGAAAGGAAATTATCATTGATGCCGATTATATTCGGAAATCAATTTCCGATCCGGATGCGGATATTGTTGATGGCTTCCCGGCCGGTTTGATGTCCGGAACCATCAAGCCTGGCTCTATTACCGGAATGAAACTCGATGCCCTCGTGAAATACCTGACCGGTCCGAAGACCGGAAACTAAGTAGCGGCGCCCGAAGAAGAAGGCTCGGAAGAGAAGAAAGAAACCGAAGAGAAGAAATAAGCGGAGAGTGCTTTGATCGATCAGAAGAAATTATTGGACCTCGGGTTGAAGGTTGGGCCCTTGATGGGAATGTACGGATTCTTCGCATTCTTGATCCTCGCCTTCACTGGGTATCGCTACTACTGGGTCTCTGCCGAGGAGGTTCCTCCTCAACCGGTTGGCTATAAGCATTTCCTTCATGTGGCCGCTCCGGATGGTCCGAAACTCGCCTGTATCCAGTGCCACCAATATACCGACAAGAGTCGCCAGGCGGGCGCTCCTCCTCTGACACCTTCACCCCAATGGAATGATGTTTGGGGGAAAGAAGAAGGGATCGCCGCTTATGCAGAAGCGAAAAAGGCCGGAAAATCGAAAGAAGATGCCGAAATAGCTCGCCGTATGGCGATGAAATCGGCCCGATTACAGAAATCAGGGCCTGTTTCTTGCGCGGATTGCCACGGTCCGGATGATCCAGGGGATTTGGCGATGGATATATCCCGACCTGGAAATGTAGGGTATTGGGATAAGGTCTATGAAAAAAATGAAAAGGCGGAAGCGAAAAAGGTCGTTGACCATATTCGAACAAGAGAGCCGATTCATTGGCACCGAACCCACAAGATGCCGACACACGTATATTTCTCCCACAAACGGCATATCAAGGCGTTGCGCGAGCGGGATGAAATCAAGGGGATCGAAAGCGAGCGCGAACAAATTATCACCATGTGTTCCTTCTGCCACGGCGAAGTCCAGATGATGGGCGAAAACCGGAAGATTCGATCGATGGAAATGGGTTTTTGTATCAGTTGCCACAAGTCTAAGGGAGCCCCTACGGATTGCTACATATGTCACAAATAAACAACAAAGAAGGAAACGAAGTGAACGAAGGTATGGATCGTAGAGATTTCCTCAAGACCGCTACCGCGGTTGGCTCAGGGGCGCTGCTCGCTTCCTGCACGCCGCAGGAAGACAGTCGGTTTGTATCGGAGGTAACCTCTCCTTATTCAGATAAACAACCTCCCGGCGCGCCGTGGATCTTCCAATCCACATGCACCGAATGTCCCGCAAACTGTGGACTGGAAGTGAAGGCGTACGAGAAATATGACGGGAAGGATCGCAAAATGTTCCCGGTCAAGCTCGAAGGTCTCAATGGCCATCCGGTCAACGGGGCGGACGGGAAGGGAAACCTCTGCATGCGCGGGCAGGGTGCGTTGACGCGCCTCTATGCGCCGGAAAAGAGCAATTTGATGACCTTCTCCCTTCCGAAGCAACCTGCCTTACTTGATTTTACAGCGCGAGTGCAAACTCCTAAAGCGAAGAACAAAGACGGGAAGTGGCAGAATATTTCGTGGGAAGACGCATTCGCCCGGATTCGAACCGCTCTAAAGGCCGAGGGGAAAAAGAATGCCTGGCTCTCCGGACGTACGACCGGAACCCTGGCCGGGGTGGTCGATACCTTCTGTAAAGCCTTGAAAGTCGAAAAAAATCCCGACTATGAGGTCTACTCTCACGCTGCGATTCGCAAAGCGAATGAAATCCTCTTCGGGATTGCGGATGTTCCTCAGGCTCTGATCGGGGAATCGGACTTCCTCTTGACGCTCGGTGCAGACATTCTAGAAACGCATGTCAGCCCGATTTCGTATACGAAACAGCTGACCGAACGTCGCAAGAGCGGGAAATTCTCCTGGTACCATCTTGAGCCTCACGTCTCCCTTACCGGGATTCGTGCCCGCGACCAACGTCTTGTTATTCAACCGGCGAGCGAGCCGTACCTTCTCGCATGGCTCCTCAGCCAGCATCCGAATCATAAGTCTCTTCCGAAACCGGTATCTGCCGCGAAACTAGAAATCGTTTCTCAGAAAACCGGGCTTTCTGAAGAGTTGTTGAAAGAACTTTCCAATAAACTCAATAGCGCCAGGAAGCCCCTTCTCCTCGCAGGTGGGGTATCGACCGCCAATCAGAATGGATTAGAAACGGCGCTTCTGGCCGGACTGATTCAGTGGGTGGCGGGGATGACCAATGACGTCCTCGATTTCAATCGCACCGAAAATTATTCCCGGGTCGGCTCCCTCAAGGATCTGGAAAACCTTTCGAAAGATCTCGCCGCGGACAAGGTTGGAGTTCTCTTTGTCGGTTGGTCGAATCCTGCCGGAACGGCCCCTTCCAGCCTGGCCTTGAAAGAAAATATGAAGAAGGCGACCCTTCGCGTTGCCATCACCGAGTTCATGAACGATACGGCCAAAGAGTGCGACGTCGTTCTTCCTTTGGCTCATTCCCTCGAATCCGAAGGGGATGCGGAACCGAGAAAGGGAACCTGGAGCCGGATTCGTCCCGTCATGAAACCTTTGGGCGATACGCGAAGCGCCGGGGACATTCTTCTGGGGCTTCAAGGGTCGAAGGGCTCCTATTCGGACCATCTCTCCCGTGAGTGGAAAAAACGGTTCACCGGTGAAAATGCAGCGAAGTGGAATCTGGCGAGTGGGGGCCATGTCGTTATGGCCTCTGCCCGTGCGAAGGTTCAACTGGGAAACAAATATTCCAGCCATCTCAAGGGGTCGGATGCTCTTCCGGTCTTGTCGAAGCAGTCGATCGTGGTTGTCCCGTCGCTTCGTACCTTTGACGGACGGAGCTCGGTTCTTCGCCTGATGGAAGAACTTCCCGATCCGCTCAGCACGATCTCTTATGGGAAGTGGTGTGCGATTTCGGAAAATGTGGCGAAAGAAAATGAACTGGAAGATCGTGATCTGGTAGAACTTCAATTGAACAAAGCTTCTGCCAAGTTGCCGATCAAAGTGCAACCCGGACTTCCGGATGGAATCGTCATGATCCAGCGGGATTCGATGCCGGAACTTCCTTTTGGAATTTCGGAAAAGAGCGGAGAACTCTCTGCGATGGCCGAACCGGTTACGGTCGTAAAGGTCGGTTCAAAAATCCGCGGGAATCATATGGTGGTCCTCTCCGGATCGATGTCCCAAGAAAACCGGGGTATTATCAAGCAGCCTCTTGGAACCAAAGCGGCTGCGGCGGAGATCAAACATCCAACACACGGCAGGTACGAGAGTGCTCCGAATGGATTCTATCCTCCCGTGGGGTCCGAAGGGACGACATTCCCCGGGGGCAAAGTCTTCGGTCATCCTCACCCCGAATATGATTGGGCTATGTCGGTCGATCTCGATGCGTGTACCGGCTGTTCCGCTTGTGTTGCCGCTTGTTACACCGAAAACAATATTCCGATGGTCGGTTCATGGGATCACTGGAAAGGCCGGGAAATGTCCTGGCTCCGGATTGAGCCGTACAAGGGGCCCGATGGGGTTCCTCAATTTATCCCGATGATGTGCCAGCAGTGTCACAATGCTCCGTGCGAGCCGGTCTGTCCGGTCTATGCCACGATGCATACGGAAGATGGACTAAACGCACAGGTATACAACCGGTGTGTCGGAACCCGCTACTGTTCCAATAACTGTCCTTACAAGGTACGCCGCTTCAACTGGTGGAGCCATGACGAGGATAAGTGGGAAGGAAACCTCAAGTGGGCTCACAATCCTGAAATTTCGATTCGCACAAATGGAATCATGGAGAAGTGCACCTTCTGTGTTCAGCGGATCCGAAAAGGAAAGGATCATGCTCAGGATGAGAAACGTCTCGTAAAAGATGGTGAAATCACGCCCGCATGCGCCCAGACCTGTCCCACAGGGGCGATTACATTCGGGAATCTGAATGACGAGAATTCCATGGTTCATAAACTGTCTAAGAAGAAAAAGAGTTATCAAGTGTTTGAAGAATTGGGTACGCACCCTTCGGTCTTCTACCTGAGGTAATTTGAGAAAAGAATGAGCGACGCATCGACGCAGTCCGGAGAAATTCACTACAACGATCAGATCGAAACAGATGTTTTGGTCTCGATGAGCAAGCCTGGTCACCGCTGGTGGCTGGGATTCTTGATCACCGCGACCATTATGGTTATCGGTTTCGCCCTTTGGGGCTTCCAGATCTATAAAGGAATGGGTGTGGTCGGAAAGACCCATCCGACCGGCTGGGGTTTTTATATTACCAGCTTCGTTTTCTGGGTCGGTATTGCCCACTCCGGAACCTTGATCTCGGCGGTTCTTCTTTTGGTTCGTGCGCCGTTCCGTAACCGGTTTAACCGGACGGCGGAGGCGATGACGATCTTCGCCGTTATGACGGCGGGTCTCTTCCCGCTGATCCATTTAGGTCGAATGTGGTACTTCTACTGGTTGATGCCGTACCCAAACCAGAGGCAACTCTGGGTGAACTTCCGTTCGCCGCTTCTCTGGGATGTGTTCGCGGTTAGTACCTATCTGACGATCAGTTTAATCTTCTGGTATGTAGGGCTGGTGCCTGATCTCGCAATCGTCCGGCGCCGTGCGACCGGTATTAAGCGTTGGATTTTTGGGGTTCTTTCTCTTGGGTGGCGGGGGACTCGCTCTCAATGGAGACACTATAACGCGGTCTGTTACTTCCTTGCGGCCTTTGCTACTCCGCTCGTCTTCTCGGTTCACTCCGTCGTTTCGTGGGACTTTGCGATGAGTATCGTTCCCGGTTGGCATACGACGATCTTTGGGCCGTACTTTGTTGCTGGGGCGATCTTCTCCGGTTGTGCGATGGTGATGACGCTCGTGATTCCCACCCGGACAATTTTCCGCCTCGAAAAGTATATTACGACCGACCACATGGAAAGCCTGGCGAAGATGACCCTCTTCACCGGCCTGATTGTGACCTATTCATATATGGTGGACTACTTTGTCGCTGGCATCGGACACAATATGTACGAGAAGGCGATCTTCCTCTATCGGATCAACGGGGAGTACGCTCTCTGGGTCTGGATTATGATTATCTGTAACTGTGTTGTGCCGCTCACTCTGTTCGTGAAGAAATTGCGGCGGAGCATTGGGTTCCTGTTTGTCGTATCTATATTGATTAATGTCGGGATGTGGTTCGAACGGTTCAATATCATCACCACCTCCCTCTCTCATG
>CAYRLD010000136.1:0-6949 GCA_964424925.1 uncultured Planctomycetales bacterium | reverse complement strand
AGGGAAAGCCTGTCCTCATCTACGGATGGGCGAGTTGGTCCCCTTCCCGGGCGGCACTCTCAGGCCTTCAGGAACTTCATGCATCGACGGGATTGGCTCTCGTGACAGTCGCCTTCGATGTGACCGGTGTGGGTGCCCCGATGGAGCATCTGAAGAAAGCGGGCGCGAATCACCATCTTCTGATCGATTCGACCTGCACGCTGACCCGAAAGTGGGGTGTGCGGAAACTTCCTTTCGTCCTCCTTCTCGACGAAGAGAGTCGGGTGATCGGGTCTTGGGATGAGGTGGACGCTTCCGCCATCACCGCGACGCTTGAGAATCGACCCGACGTGGCTCCGATCGAATACCCTTCAGAAGAGAATGGGCGCACCGCAAAGCAATTTGAGGTCGAGGTTCAACTGCAGGCGTGCACCAATCTGCTCGGGCGGGGACGGATCGACGACGCGAAAGCGGCGCTCGAAAAAGCACTCGAACTCGATCCCGAAAACGACATCATCCGCGGGCAGATCGCAACGATTGGCTAAACGCCTTTCTTACTTGTCCCGGATGTGACTGAACTTTCCACCTGACGCATCGGCAATCATTTCCATCAGCTTGTCATCCGGCTTTCCATAGTCGGCGTGTCTCTTCGATCCGAGGCAGACCGTATTGATGATCACTTTCCGTCCCCGGTTAATCTTCTGAATTTCCGCCATGATTCCTTCTCTGTCGGTCGGGCTCTCATTTCCGGTCGTGTTCGACTTGACGAATTTTCCGGAGTTGTGGCTTCCATCGGTCATGAGGAAGATCGTGTCCGCTCCGTTGACCTGGGTTGCATAGTTCCCTTTCTTGTCGATCTTCACGACATCGGGGCGGCGCGGGTTGGATACAAGTTTGAAGGCGTACTCAAGACCTCCCCAGACATTGGTTCCGCCGCTCGCCTGAAGTTTGTCGGTCTCTTTGATGATGTCGAGCTTGTTTTTCCAGGTCGCCGGAACGAGCTGATCTTTCCACGGCTGCTGGTTCGCTTCGTACCAGATGACCGTGAAGAGAACCTTCGAGTTGAGGAAGTAGATCGTATTGATGAATTCCTTCTTCAGGGCATCGAGTCTCGTTTTGACCGGAAGCCTTTCGTATTTCTTTCGGAGGACGCGGGCTTGGGCATTCGCCGATTTCTCCTGCGGGGACATTTTCTTCCCCGACTCCAACGGAGGCTCTTCTGTCGGGGTGGAGAGGTCATCGGTCTCCATCTCTGCGGCCATCGAACCGGTTCGGTCGAGAACGAAGACGATACGGGTCGACTTTGTTTTCAGGCCAAAGAATTCGGTTGGGGCGGTTTTCGTTCCCCCTTCGGCCGGCTTTTCGCCTCGTTTCTTTGCCGCAACCGCCGTCTTCCAGGCGTTGGGGTCGTCCGTCTCGATTTCAACTTCGAGAAATTTTTTCAAGAGAGCGAGGACCTCGTCCCGAAGACGTCCTTCATCTTCTTTTAGAGCGGCGAGAATTTCGACGAGCGAGTCGCATACCTGGTCATCGCCGATCAGGCCGATTGCTTGAAGAGCCCCGAGGCGAGCCTCCCATGTTTTCTTTTCATCTTTGGATACGCGGATGAAGAGATCGACATCGGCCGTATCTCCTTGTTCTCGTAAAGCATCGACCGCCGCGATCGAGACGATCGGGGCCCGGTCATCGACCAGTTTCCGGAGAGCCTTCTTTGCTTCGTCAGAGGGAATCCCTCCGAGAGCACGAATGAGATTCGCGCGCAGACGGACATCACGTCCTTTGGTCGCGGACTTGACGATCTTCTCTACAGTCGATTCATTGCGTACTTTTTTGATCGCATCGACGCAGGCGAGGATGACGAGGCCAGAGACCTCTTCCTCTTTCTTCCCGTTCTTTCCGCGGGCGAGTTCCTGTCGCAACATCGCGAAGGCGAGTCCGAAGGCGGTCTTGTCCCGCTTCTCGTATGTCGCATCGCCCACGGCGGTCACCGCCTGCGCTCGCTCGGCCGCAATCTTCGATCCGGAGAGCCTCGCCCACGTTCCCATGGCTTGCTTCCAGTCCGCTTCATCGGGGGTGGCGGCAAAGGGAGTTCCTGCGAAGGCGAATACAAGAAAGGCACTAAGAGTGATTGCGACACGACTTTTCATCAGAGAATTCCTCCGTGATGGGTTTCGGTTGACCGGGCAATTATAGGGGAAGTTCCTCTTCTCTTTCAATTCCTGCTTTTTGTTCTTTGACTACTTTCTCGTGGATACGAGCAGTTCCGTTTTTCCCGGCTACTTCTCGATTATTTCGGGAAGTCTGACGGGGGCGCGATATTCGCAAAGTTTTGGGATCCGACCCGTCCGACGAAGCCGTATCCTCCGCAGTTCCAGGAGGAGGAGAGGCCATTCCGGTGGTGGTCGCTCGCCCGGTACCAGCCACGAACCCAGGTGTCTACCGGTGTTGCGTATCCGATTGCCACGTTTTCTCCGACCCCGGCGGTAAAGCCCTCCGCCTTGGCCCGGGATTGCGGATTTCCGTTCGACCCGACATGCCAGATCCTTCCGGCCGCATCCTGAACCGCGCTATGTTTTTTTGTGGCCCGGCAGAGACGCGGTTCGAGAAAGAGTCTCTTTCTCCCCATCATTTCCCGGTAATCGTTGAGTACCACGAAATGGTCTTTCTCATCCGAAGTGATATCGGGATGTTTCACATTCTTGTTGTAGATCTCTACCCGGCGATTCCACTCGAACATCTTTCTTTCTTTGCCATCGAGGGAGAAACTCTTCAGGTCCACAATCTGGTTGAGGTTGTTCATGACCTCTTCAAGATCCTTCAGGTCATCCTCTCCGGTCTCTTCTCCGAATTCACCGAGATATTCATCGTTGATCTTCTGAATAATTTCGACATCGCTGCGGACGGTGGGGGAGAGCTTCGCGGCGAATTTCCCGGAGCCTTCCCAGAGGTCGCGCACTGCGTCGACAAGCGCATCCACTTCATTCTGCCCGTTGGTTGCGTCCCCTGCGGGAGACATTTTCCACTGGGGATGGTCTTCTCTCCAGTAGATCGACTCATCGTAGATCAATTTGATCGCCGCAGCACGTCGGGTATTGAGTTCCAGCTTGAGTTTGCGGAGCATCGCGAACGACCCGGTCTTTTTCGTGTTTTTCTCCAACATCGCGATACGTTTCTTCTTGCTCTCCTTAAGGGCGTTGAGGGAGAGAGCTTTGATCGCATCGCGTGTTTCCCAGTTGAGTTCGATGTTATTGTAGTGCTCGAGAAGTTTGTCCAAGAGCGGTTCCATCTTTGCTGTGGTTGTCGCGTTTGTGAGTTTCTTCGCCAGTTTTCCCGCATCTTCTTTTGCGACACGGTGGGCGATATCCCGGTCATCTTCCCAAATCTTATGACGACTATTGAATCGGTATCCGCTTTCGGGGACGTTTACCCCTCTCCAGCGGGCGATCGTCTCATTTACCTTGGGCCTGTTTTCTTTCTTGCCACTCACGTATTTGGAAAGAGTCCGATTGGCATCGGCATGCAGTTCTTCGAGGTGAGCCCATTCAGCGAGGGCGAGTAGATCTTTTCCTTGAAGGCCGCATTTGTTGTACATCCGGAAAAGATACTTATTTCCAACCTCTTCCCACGGAATCGTTGTGGTGTCGTCTAGAGTAATCTCGTTTTTATCCGCTTTCTTGGGGGTGCCGGCCCGCTTGTCGGTAAACTTAGTTCGCTTAGAAAAGATTCCCGCGTTGATCGCGGAGGTCAATTTTAATTTCAAGAGAGAGGTGTCGACTACGACGACCGGAACTTCCACTTCTTCCGGGCTGTTCGGTTGTTCTTCGGGGCTCTTTTTTGGGGTGCGAGCGAGAGCGGCTTCTTTCTCTTTCTTCTCGGTGGCTTCCCGGATTTTCCGTTCGGTCGCCCGCGCACGGACGAGCAGGTCGAGATCATCCGGTCGGCTTGAGAGAATCGCATGGAATTCGGTCCCCTCAAATTGAGGTGCCTGCCCGGCATAGAGATTTTTCGCTTCTTCGTACCGTTCTTCCGATTCGAGTTGTGATCCTTCTTGGATAATGCTCTGAAAGTCTTTCCAGATTGTCTCCTTCGCTTTGTAGAAGGAGGGTAGGATCATCCTCTTCTGCTCAGGATTTGCATTTGCGACGAGGGTTTCGATCTCTTCGATCGCCTTTGCGTACTCTTTCTGGCGGATCGCGATCTCTACGTTCTCTTTCATCTTTGCGAGAAGCGTTTTGAATTGGGCCTCTGGAATTCGGTTGGGATTGTTTTTTCCGTGTTTCAGAGCGATCGCGGTAAAGGGATCCTTCCCATTCTTATTCCGCGGAAGATATCGCCCCAGTTTTGTTGCGTATTCCTGTACTTCCTCAATGTCGAGATCTTGGTTGAACTCGGCTAACTTAACTTCGTTCAGTCGTTGCTCGGCAAGTTCGATCTTGTCGAGGATGTCCGTAAATTGGTTTTTCCCCTCGAGATGCCGACCATACTTATTCGCGTAGTTTCGTACTTTGTCTGCATTTACGGTTCCTCGGCTGAGGTCCCGGTTTACTTCCTTCAATTTGATCTGAGCTTCGGCCGCTGCGGTGTTTTTCCGAGCGGTTTCGGATCCGCTGATGCTTGACCGGGCGAGAATGACACCCACGATCAGTCCGACAACGACGACCCCGGCGACGACCGGAATCATGGGAGAGCTTTTCCGTTCCCGGACCGTTTTCTCCCGGTCGGCAACGATCGCTGATTTGACGCCATCAATTTTTCTTTTCAGTTCTTTCTGTCGATCCATCGACGCGGGTTCGTTTTCGCTCTTTCCCGCCGCGACAGGGAGGTCGAGTTGATTTACTTTGATCGTCGTTGCTCCGATGGAGATTTCGTCTCCTTCCGTGAGGAGATGTGTGACAATGTTTTCTCCATTCACTTTCGTTCCATTGTTGGAACCGAGATCGGTGACCCGGACCTCTCCATCGACGATTTCAATCTTTGCATGATGGCGAGATGCTTTCTTGTCTACCACATGGATATCGCTGGTCGAATGTCTTCCGAGTGTGATGGTATCTCGGTCAAATTCGAGCTCTTTTGTCTCTTGATCTTCCGCTTTTTGGGTAAACTTCGTTTTCATCCGTCTCACCTCTAAAATTTTGAACGCTTTGTCTTAGAGCAAACCTGAGGCCAATTTCATTTTCTGATATAAACGGAGCTATCTTGTTGATAATAAGGAACTTGACGATTATTCCAGGAGGTTTGCTGGATGTAAAGGTGGATTTACATTTCCCGGTTTTGTAAAAGCAATCTTACAAGATTTAGTTGTCCAGGAGGTCTTGTCCATCCGACATTTTGAGCGACCCTGCTAAGATCAGGAAGCCTTCAATGATGGGCCATATGCAACCAGCACTACAAGTGATTATTACGACGAGTACCTGGATAATCCCGATGGTGGTATAGCCCATCAGGAAGCGATGGACCCCGAAGGGCGCAAAGATGGCCAGAAGTCCACAGAGCAGTTTGGATTGAGGCGTCGGACCCAGGGGGACGTTACAATTCTGACAGAAAGCGACATGGGATGGGAATTTGCTCTGGCAGGAGGGGCAGATTCGTTGTGGCTGTGGGGCCTGCACCGGGATGGGACCCACTTTCTTAATTTGAGTCTGGCATTTAGGGCAGTCGACCGCATTGGAAGGAATCGATTCCCGACAAGAAGGGCAGGTGGTCGTTCCGATCGCTCCTTTGCAGTTGGGGCACTTAACCGCTCCCTCTGCGACCCTATGCTTACAGATGGGGCAAGGGACTCTGTTCGTGGTCTCTGCGACCGGAGGTGGAGGGGTTGCTCCTGCAACAAACTCTTCGTTACAGGTTGCGCATTTGATATTCGTCCCCTTGACGACTTCGCTGAGATCCATAGGGACGTTGCAATGAGGGCAGACGATTTTCATTCTTTTCCTTTTTTTAAGACCGCTCTAGCTTATAGGTCTCAATCTTGGAGTCAAGGGTCGGTCGTGAAATTCCGAGGATTCTTGCCGCCTCTGACTTTCTCCAGTCAGTATCCTCTAAGACTTTCGTAATCACGCGGCTCTCCACTTCGCTGGTCGCTTCCCGGACGATATCTTTCAGGGCACTTCCTTGAGGAATCTGCATTGGTGCTTTTTCGGATCGAATTTCATCCCGGAGAGATTCGGTGGTGATCACTTTTTCCGAAAGAGCTACTCCGCGGCGGAGTTCGTTCTCAAGTTCCCGAATATTCCCGGGCCAGGAATGATTTTTGAGAATACGGATCGCCTCGTCTTCGATTTCCAATTTTTCGCTCTGGTTTTCCCGGGCGATAAGGTCCAGAAAGTGAGCGACGAGGGCAGGGATGTCTTCTTTTCGATCCCGCAAGGGGGGCAGGGTGATCTTGACAACATTGACTCGATAGAAGAGATCCTCCCGGAACTCTCCCGACTTGACCAACTCTGCTAAATCCCGGTTCGAAGCGGAGACGAGGCGAACATCCGTACGGATGATTTCTCTCCCACCCACTCTTCGAATTTCCCCTTCTTGGAGAGATCGGAGGAGCTTCTTTTGCATCTCAAGTGAGGTGTCTCCGATCTCATCGAGGAAGAGAGTTCCCTTGTGGGCAAGTTCGAAGAGCCCCTTTTTTGTGGCGGTCGCCCCGGTGAAAGAGCCCTTCTCATGTCCGAAGAGTTCGCTTTCGAGGAGGGTGTCGGGAATCGCTCCACAGTTTTCTCCTACGAAAGTTCCTGATTTCGCGCGGGAAGAATTGAAGTGGATCGCTTTGGCCACCAATTCTTTTCCGGTTCCACTCTCTCCCTGGACTAAGATGGGTTGGTTCGTATCGAGAATTCGATCCAGGATAGAGAAGACCTCTCTCATCGCACGCGAGCTTCCGATAATCGAAGAGAAGTCGTGCTTCCATTCCATATCTTTCTGTGAATCGAGATAAGCCTGTTTTACTTTCCGAAGTTCTTCGTACTGCTTTTCT
>CAYRLD010000135.1:0-6969 GCA_964424925.1 uncultured Planctomycetales bacterium | reverse complement strand
AGGGACAATAAGGTCATGCTTTCCGTCGGAATCGAGATCCTCCGCATACGTCCAGATAAGAAGATCTTCCATCGAGGGGTCATTAAAAAAGGTGCGCCCGTGCAGCAGTTTTACCGGCTTCTCGTCGATTCCTTTTTCGGTCCAAGAGTAGACATAAACCCCGTCGGGAGCGATAAACCCAACTTCCACCCCACCCCCGGGCAGGTAGTCCCCCAAGACCAGAACGCAGGCTCGATCATCAATCGGAAAAAGATGAGTGGGACGAACGGGAAGATTCCCTTTCTCATCCCGAATATGGTAGGCAAGCCACCGGGTACGAGGTTGGTCATCAAAATTGACAGACGTGTTGAGAATGTCCGGTCGACCATCTCCGTTGAGATCGTACACCAAGGTGTCCTGACGTCGACCGTGAACGAATAAGTACGAAAGCTCGTACGTTGAAGAATCACCCGGATCGGGCCAAACCGAACCTGCAGAAATTCCCAGGAACAGAAACGCAAATAGTAATCGTCTTTTCATGCCGGTCCTCTCCGGATGAAACGCCCTGGGGCGCAGAATGTTCCCTACACTTCCTGGGTAACGCTACGCGAAAGTCTCTCAACAAGACTTTGATGTTCGCGAAGAAGAACGTCGGGCATTCGATCCCCAAACTTTTCAAAGAAAGTTTTGTGATCCTCCGCCTCAGCATTCCACGCTTCAACATCGATACTCAGAAGAGACTCCATATCCGCTTCCGTCGTTTCCAACCCTTCCAGGTCGATCGATCCGGGCGCAGGAAGGTGACCAATAGCCGAATCGGTTGTGGCCCCTGTGCCGTTCACTCGATCGAGAATCCATCGTAAGACACGAAGGTTTTCTCCGAATCCAGGCCACATGAACTGTCCATCTTCATCGGTCTTAAACCAGTTCACATGGAATATCGATGGAGGGTTCTCTCCCTTTCGACCCATTTCGAGCCAATGAGAGAAATAGTCAGCCATGTTGTATCCGCAGAAAGGAATCATAGCGAACGGATCCCGCCGAACAACACCAACGGCTCCCGTAGCCGCAGCGGTCGTTTCAGACGCCATGGTCGCTCCCAGATAAACGCCATGTTGCCAGTTGAATGATTCGAAAACGAGCGGGGCAAGCTTGGCACGACGCCCGCCAAAAATAATCGCAGAAATCGGCACCCCTTCTGGACTTTCCCATTCCGAAGAAATACTGGGGCACTGGTCCGCAGGTGCGGTAAACCGGGAGTTCGGATGCGCCGCAGCGGCATCCCCAGGACGCCACGGGCGACCTTGCCAATCAATCATCCCTGCGGGCGCTTCTTTGTCTTTCCCTTCCCACCAAGGAGAGCGGTCAGGCGTCATGGCGACATTTGTAAATATCGTATTTTTCTGAATAGTCTTTTCTGCATTCGGATTGGTCTTCGTATTGGTTCCCGGAACCACACCAAAGAAACCCGCTTCCGGGTTAATGGCATAGAGACGGCCATCTTTTCCGTACCGCATCCAGGCGATATCATCACCAACGGTCCAGACCTTGTATCCCTTTTGAGAAAGAGGAGGGACAAGCATGGCCAGATTTGTTTTTCCACAGGCGCTTGGGAAAGCCGCTGCGATATAGGAAACTTTTCCCTGAGGATCTTCGATCCCCATGATCAACATATGTTCCGCAAGCCACCCTTCTTCCTTCGCCATCCAACTAGCAACACGGAGGGCAAAACATTTTTTGGAAAGAAGAGCGTTCCCACCGTATCCCGAACCGTAACTCCAAATCTCTCTCTTTTCTTGAAAATGACAGATGAAGCGGCGATCGGGATTTAAATCCCCAAGAGAATGAAGACAACGTGCAAAGTCCGTTGACGTACCAAGCTGTTGGAGCGCTATTTTCCCCATCCGCGTCATGGTGCGAAGACTGAGGGCAACATAAGCGCTATCGGTAATCTGAACTCCTACTTTACTATGAGGAGATCCCGCCGGTCCCATGATGTAAGGAACGACATACATTGTCCGACCTTCCATACATCCTTCAAAGAGGGATCCCACTTTTCGATCCGCATCCTTCGGAGACATCCAATGGTTTGTAGGGCCGGCATCTTCTTCGTTTTCCGTGCAGATAAAGGTGAGATGTTCGGTTCGTGCCACATCCTGATGATGGCTTCTATGAAGATGGCATCCAGGCCATTTTTCTTCATTCAAAGGAATGAGATGTCCCGATGCAGAAAGGTCTGCAACTAAGCGCGCCTTTTCTTCTTCTGATCCATCACACCAAGAAACTTTCGCAGGACGAACCTTCTTTTCGATTCCTGCAACCCAATCCAGCAGAACCTTGTTTTCGGTCATATTCAGTAGACTCCCGTAATGAGGTGAAGCGCCAATTATGCCGTTCGTTTCGGGCGGGAACAAGAATTTCTCTCCCCCTAAAATCGAGGCCCAACGGGGCTTGCCAAAGGGGCTTTTGCTTGGTAGAGTCTGCCGCCGTGAAGGTGGTGGCGATCGATCCGGGTTCCCGAAAAGCCGGATACGCTGTTTTCGATCTTACGAAAAAGGGCGTTCGTCTCTCTGAAAGCGGTGTTTTCCGCATTCAGGGCAAAGAACTCCCAGAGAGGCTTCTCTCTCTTCACAAAGATCTGGAAACGCTTTTTCGGAAAAACCCTCCTGCGGAAGTCGTAATTGAACGGACTTTCATGGGAAAAAGCATGGCGAGCGGAATCACGCTCTCTTCGGCGCGGGCGATCTGTCTTCTGGCGGCAGCCCTGAATAATGCGGAGATATTTGAATATCCTCCCGCACAGGTAAAGAAGGCGATCTGGCCGAGTGGGCAGGCAGGAAAAGCAACGATTCAGCGAGCGATTCAACTTCATCTGAATTTAGAGGAACTTCCTCCTTCCGATGAAGCGGATGCGATCGCCCTGGGACTCTGCCACCTTCATCGGGTACATTAATTCTTAACGAACGGAGGATTGGAATGAACGACACACTTCTCAAATCAAATCTGACCGGTTTGAACCACGTATCGAGCGGTAAGGTTCGGGATATGTACGATCTCGGAAAAGAACTTTTGATCGTCATATCGGACCGGATCTCCGCATTCGATGTCATTTTCGACGAAGGAATCCCCTATAAAGGATCCGTTCTGACCTATTTGTCAGAATTCTGGTTCGATTTCTTGAAAACTCCCCACCATTTAATCACCACCAATGTTGATGAAATGCCAGAGGAGGTTCAGGTTCACCGAGACCAGTTAAAAGGTCGATCCATGCTCGTTCGAAAAGCGAAACCTTTCCCGGTCGAGTGTGTGGCAAGAGGGTACATCATCGGCTCGGGCTGGAAAGACTACCAGAAAACGGGTGCCATCTGTGGCATCGATCTTCCAGAAGGTCTGCAACAAGCTCAGAAGTTGTCCGAACCGATCTTCACTCCCGCAACCAAAGCGGATATTGGAGAACATGACGAAAACATTTCGTTCCAACAGATGGTCGACATTATCGGAAAAGAGACCGCGGATGAGCTCCGAGATCGAACTCTCGACATTTATTCACGTGGTTCGGCCCATGCTCGGGAAAAAGGGGTCATCCTCGCAGATACAAAGTTTGAGTTTGGATGGGTCGACGGAGAGATTATTCTCATCGATGAAGTTCTCACCCCCGACTCTTCCCGGTTCTGGCCGGTAGACGAATATCAGGTCGGGATGTCTCCTCCCAGCTTCGACAAACAATTTGTACGCGACCATCTTGAGGCGATCGGGTTCAACAAGAAACCACCGGCACCTCCCCTTCCAAAGGAAATCATCGAAAAGACGATCGAGAAATATCTCGAAGCGTACCGTCTCTTGACCGGGAAGGAACTGCCGCGCTGAAACGAAAGATCACACCGATACTCCAGTCCCTGACGGGTCGGTATTCACTAACCATGCTCGGGGGCTGGTCGGCGGAGGGGATCTCTCCTTTTAAGATTCTAATCGGAACGATTCTCTCCGCTCGGTCTCGAGATGAAATGACCGAGGTGATTGCTCGTCAGATTTTTCGTCGATATCCAACCCCCCGCGCTTTGGCAAAAGCAAAACGGAAAGATGTCGAAAAGATTCTGAAACCGATCGGCTTTTATCGTGCCAAAGCGAACTACATCATCGAAACCGCTCGGATGGTCGTAGAAACTGGAGTCCCCGAAACAAGAGAGGGCCTGATGACCTTCCCGGGGGTCGGAAGAAAAGTTGCCAATTGTGTTTTGGTGTACGCTTTTGGACAAGACGCAATCCCGGTCGATATTCATGTACACCGGATTTCGAACCGCCTTGGCTGGGTAGAAACCAAACATCCAGAAGAGACCGAAAAAGAGTTGGTGAAATTGATTCCCCAGAAATGGTGGCCGGTCTTAAATGAAGTTCTCGTGGCACATGGAAAAGAGATCTGCCGGCCCATCAGTCCCAAATGCGATCTCTGCCCCGTTACTCGATGGTGTGCAAAGCGAGTCGTTTCATCGCCAGGCGCACATAATCGGCGTCCTTCTCAAACCCAATAAAACGGCGACCCAATTTCTTTGCCACCACAGCGGTCGTTCCCGATCCAAGAAATGGGTCGACAACAAGACCTTTAGGCGAAGAAGAAGCCTCGATTAATCGGGAAACCAGTTTCTCCGGCTTTTGCCACGGATGGGGGGTATTCTCTGACATCGACCAAAAAGGAACGCATAAGTCAGTCCAAATATTAGAAGGATGGGTCATCCGAAATCGTTCCCCGTTTTTCTCAACCCAATCTTTCGGTTTCCCATTCTCTCGATACGGAGCGATCACCGGTTTTTTCCACTTCACCAGATGAAAGGTGTATTTCTCCCCTTTGGTTGCATACCAAATATCTTCCATATTGCTTTTCCAATTTCGACGGGCCCCCCTCCCTTTTTCCCGTTTCCAGGTAATCCGATTTCGGACCGTTACGTATCGAGAGAGAATTTCATGAAAAGCGCCTGAGGTTTCCCAAGGAGAACAGACATACAGAGTCCCCCCGGGACGGAGGGAACGAGCCGAAAGTGAAATCCACTCTTCGGTCCATTTTAGATACCGTTGTAACCGAACCCCTTTCCCCGTTTCATAAGGAGGATCCGAAATAATGAGAGAAACAGACCCTTTCCGTAGACGTTGTAATCCCTCTATCGCATCGCCTTGATAGAGATGATTTGCTTGGGGATGGGGAGGGATCGGTTCCGGTATATACGTCTTGCGGTCCGCCCGAGTTAATTGAATGGTCCGATTCCGCGGGGAAACCAATTTACAAGGTCTCCATGTACAGGCTCCGGCTGCGCCTTTTTCGAACGTTTTCCCGAATCATCTCTTTTAGTTCGATCGGTTTATCAACGCCATAAATCTCCAGGCGAGAATCGGTCGAATCGGTCGAAATAATCGTGACCGTTCCAATATCGAAAATGCGATGGAACAGATTCTGATAAACCGAAACATCATCAACGCGAATCAATTCTAATTCGTTTAGAGATCGACTAAAGATCCCTACATTTTTGAAAAACCGGTGCGTCGTTAGTCGAAAGCTTATGGCCAATTTTCCATAGAGAAGTCGAAAGGCAATATAGGGAAGGGGAAGAACCACCAAAATCCACGTAACCATTCCGAGAAACGCTGGTTCGGTGCCGAAAACAAAGAAGTAAATAGACCAAAGCCCAATCGCCCAAACAAACCAAAGAATCCAAAGGTGTGCCAAGGCTAAGGTCGCCATCCTTCCTTTCCAGAGTTCCTTTTCAGGTTCATCCGGATTGGGCGCAGGACGGTTCCCGGTCATTTTCGCTTCCGCGGTTAATGCCGCACCACATTTACTACAGAACTGATTTCCCTCCGGCAGAGGGCTGGAACATTGAGGGCAATTCATGAACCTCTTTCCTTTCGCACGACAGTATAGCCAAATCAATGCCAGAGATTAAACCGATTACCTCTTTCCTAACTCTCCTTCTCCCTTTACCATTTGTCCGGTGAGGAAAAGAATCAAAATCATTGTCAATCCCTTTGCCGGGCGGGGACGAGCACGAAAACGCGCGCATGACGTTGCTGAATATCTCCGAAAACAAGGGTGTCGCGTCGATTTGGTGAAAGAAAGAGATCCCGATCCCACAGAAGGGACCCCGGAGGCGGTCATCGCTGTGGGAGGAGACGGAACGATTAATGGCGTCTTGAATTCCCTTCCCGAAAACCCACCCCCGATGAGTGTGATTCCCTCGGGTACCGGAAATGCCCTCGCAAAAGAAGTTCGCCTTCCAGAAGACCCCGAATTCATGGCGCGTGTTCTTCGAGAAGGAAAACCGGTCGCATGGGATTATGGCGTGGAAAAGAGACACAACAAGCGCTTTCTTATGTTTTTCAGTGCTGGCTATGACGCTTTTGTCGTGAACGATTTTCATGCCTGGAGAACGGGAAATATTCATCAGTGGCAATATTTCCTTTGGGGGATCAAATCAATCCTTCCCTTCCAGGTTCCCCGTATCGGGGTCGAAATCGACGGAAAGCTTATTACCGAAAAGGCGACCTGGGTTCAGGTATCAAATGTTTCCCAGTACGGAGGTCCGATGATTTTCACCCCCGACGCAGGACCGGAAACAAGATCACTCGAAGTGATGATATATACAGCTCCCTTTAAACGAGATCTCCTCCGGATGTATTTACGAGCCATTCTTCTCTGGCTTTGTGGATTCGATTACCCGATGCATGACCTTACGGTTCTCAAAGCGAAACATGTTCGGGTGTGGTCTTCCGACGGTCGACCCGTGACAACACAATTTGATGGGGATCCCGGGGAACCCTTGCCGGCCGAAATCGAAGTGGTCCCCAGTGGGTTACCGATGCTTTTACCCAAATAGTTAAATTGCGGCCATCAACATCGCAAGCATCCGAGCCGTGGCTCCCCAAATTTTTTTCTCCCCCCATTTGTAAAAGGGAACCGCGACCTGATGATCCCGCAGAGTCCACTCTTCTTCCACAATGGTG
>CAYRLD010000134.1:0-6990 GCA_964424925.1 uncultured Planctomycetales bacterium | reverse complement strand
GATGGGACCGTTTTACGGGGACGAATTTACGCCCTGTATGAAACGCCCGACCTGGAAAAGGGGGGAACAAAGATTGAAACCGAACCGTTCTATTACGGCCCCAAGGCATGGCAGAAGGGGGTTGTAAAAGAGGGGCGCTTTTCGCTCGATGTATATTCGTTTATGCGAAAACCCTACTCTCTTCCCTACCGGCTTCAACTTCTCTATGAGGCTCGATTGCAGCCCCCGGAAGTTCGGGAGAAAGTGGGGCCAAGATCGATCGAACGAATGTTCGACTTCGGGGAGGGTGACGAAGAGGCTCTCTCGGAAGAGATGAAGCAGTCCGCGAACCGATTGCATGATGAGTTTTTACAGGTGCGGAAACTATTCTCTGAATTGAAGGAAGTCTTTACCCGCTTTCGGAAGGAGAAATCTCCGGAGAAAAAGGCGTGGCGTACATGGCTTAATCCGTGGATGGACCGGGTGGATGAATTGCGTGTGTCTAATGACGATCGACTCGACCTCTGGACCCTCTGGATTGAGCGTCAGGGAAAGTTTCGAATTGAGGGTTTCTGTAGTCGTCTTCCCGATATGGCATCGGATTGTCAGGATATTTTGTTTGGGCAGGAGGAACTTCTACCTCGAATGCAGCACAAGATGCGGGCGTTCCTCGACTACTATGAAGAAGCGATCGAAGTCGTGGGTCTGAATATGCCGCTCGATCTGGAGACCATCGCTCCGGCCTTGAAAAATTTTGAAGAGATTATAAAGAGATTTGATTTGTTCGATCCGGCTACCTGGAAGAAGGATCGAGAGAAGATCAAACCGTCCGCCTCGCAGGCTCTTCTGACGATCGCGGGCTCTTTCGGAAACCGGAAACGGGGGTACTATCTGGCCAATCAGATGATGACCGCGTTTCGAAATGTTTTGGGAAAAGCGGATTCGGCCAAAGAAGCGACGGATCCCCAACTCAAGGAAGCCCGCAAAACTCTGGCGGAAACCGTATCCGCCTTTCGCATGTATGCGGGAATCCAATAGAGAGGAATACCGAGAATGATCATTGTCTTAAAGCCGGAGATGGACCCCCATCAGATCAAGGCGATCGAAGCCGAGGTCGAAAGTAAGGGGGGAAGTCCCATCCTGATCGAAGGGAAAGAACGGTGCGTCGTGGCCGTTGTGGGTGTGGCCAAACTCGACCCGAAAGAGTTCGAGATGTTGCCGGGCGTGGCGCAAGTCATGCGTGTTGGGAAGCCCTACAAACTCGCTTCCCGTGAAGTGAAGCAGGACAACACGCTGGTTGATCTTGATGACCTCACAATCGGGGGATCCCAGGTCGTGGTCATGGCGGGTCCTTGTGCGGTCGAAAGCCGCGAAATGGTTCTCGAGACGGCCCAAAAATTATCTCAAATGGGCGTCACGATTCTTCGAGGGGGAGCCTTCAAACCGCGAACCAATCCGTACTCTTTCCAAGGCTTAAAGGAAGAAGGTTTGAAGTATCTTGCCGAAGCGCGTGAAGCGACCGGCATGAAGGTGATTACGGAAGTCATGAGTGCGGAGAAGGTCGAAGTCGTCGCCAAGTATTCCGATATCTTGCAGATCGGCGCCCGCAACATGCAGAATTTTGATCTCTTGCGTGCCTGTTCTGAGGTGAAGAACCCGGTTCTTCTGAAGCGGGGAATTTCGGCCACGATTGATGAGTGGCTACAGGCTTCTGAATACATACTCGCCAAGAATCCACGCGTAATTCTCTGCGAAAGAGGAATTCGAACCTTTGAAACCGCAACACGAAATACGCTCGACCTCAATGCGATTCCGGTTCTTCGCGAGCGGACTCATCTTCCGATTATTGTCGATCCGAGCCACGGAACGGGCGTTCGTTCGTACGTAAAACCGATGGCGCTCGCTGCGATCGCCGCTGGCGCGGATGGGATCATGGTCGAGGTTCATCCCCACCCGGAAGAAGCGCTCTCGGATGGCCCTCAGAGCCTGACGCCCGAAATGCTCGACCATCTTCTTCGGGATCTGGAAGTGATTGCTCCTGTTGTGGGTCGTCAATTGGGATTGGCCCGAAAGCATCCAGCTCCGATCGAGGTTCAGGCGAAGAGCGATTCGATCGCTTTCCAAGGGGAAGCGGGTGCTTTTAGTGAAAAGGCTCTTCTTGCGTACTTTGGGGAAAAGGTGGGTACGCTTGCTTGCCCTGATTTTCGGGATGTGTTTGAAAAGGTCGAAAGTGGCGAATGTCCGTACGGAATTATTCCATTGGAGAATTCTCTTGCCGGATCGGTTCATCCGAACTTTCACCACCTTCTTGAATACAACATCTCCATTGTCGGGGAGCTGAAACTCCGTGTGGTGCACAACCTGATTGCCCATCCGGGGACGAAGATGGAAGATCTCCGAAAGGTGTATGCTCATCCTCAGGCGGCGGCACAGTGCGAGCGATTCCTGCGGGGGCATGGCGACTGGTCTGTTCTTCAGGTCTACGATACCGCCGGAAGCGTCAAGATGATCCGGGACGAGAAGATCTTCGACGGGGCGGCGATCGCCTCAAAGGAAGCGGCGGAAGAGTTTGGCCTCGAACTTCTCTCCGAAGGAATTGAAAACGATCCACAGAACTACACCCGTTTTATTGTCCTTTCGAAAAAGCAGGTAACCAATCCGGATGCGAATAAGGTTTCGATCGCGTATCAGACCAAAGACGAATCGGGAGCGCTTTTGAAGACGTTGGAGATCTTCGCCGAGAGAAAGATTAACCTGACGAAACTCGAATCGTGTCCGATTGCCGGGAAGCCGTGGGAATACCTCTTCTATGTCGACTTGGTCGGAAACCTGGAACAGAAAGCGGTTCAAGAGGCCCTTTCCGAAATTGAAAAAGTAACCACGATTTTGAAAGTCTTGGGGAGTTATCCGGCGGCGTCGTAAAGGCGCTGTTGCGAAGAGATCGATTATGTCACGCCCGCGAGTAGAACTAAAAGTCGATGGATTTTCCGGAAGGGTTATCTGGTTCCGGAAGATGGTTCGTCGATCCGAGGTCGAGCCTGGAACTCTTGTCGATATTTTCGATAAGAAAGGGATCCCGTTAGGGCCCGGCTTTTACAATCCCCGTTCGGAATTGGCGGTTCGTCTCCTTCGGTCGGCCGAGGTTGCCAACTCACTTCAGGAGGCGATCGATTTCCGGGAGAAGACGCTCCGGCTTCCCGATACGACCAATTGTTATCGACTGTGTCATGCGGAGGGGGATGGCCTTTCCGGTCTCATTGTCGACCGGTATGACACGGTCGATGTGGTCGAGATTCATGCTCTCGGAATGTACAAACTGCTTGATCAGCTACGGCCGGTTCTCAGAAAGGTGCACGTTCGGGCGAATAGCGAAGTGCAGAGGCTCGAAGGATTTCGGCTTCCTCCTCATGAAGTGCCTGAGAATGTGATCGTAGAGGAGAATGGGGTTCAGTACCACGTTGATTTCAAAGGGGGGCATAAGACCGGTTTCTTCTGTGATCAACGGGACAATCGACTCTTTCTTCGCGGCCTCGTGGGGGGGAAGAGTGTTCTCGACCTCTGCACCTACACGGGAGGCTTTGCGCTCAATGCGGTTAAGGGAGGGGCGACGGAAGTCGCCGCGGTCGATCTCGATGAGGTCGCTCTTGAGACGGCACGGAAAAATGCGAAGCTCAACCGGGCGCAGATCGAATTCCGCCATGCCGATCTTTTCAACTATCTCAAACAGATGAAGCAGAATTTTGATGTGATTGTTCTCGATCCTCCAAAACTGGCACCCAATCGGGAAGAACTCTTCCGAGCGAAGAAAAAATATTTCGACATGAACCTGCTCGCGGTCAAGGCGCTTCCTCCGGGTGGGATTCTCGTTTCCTTCTCCTGCAGCGGTCTGATCAGTGAAGAGGAGTTTCTCGGAATGATTTCCGGGGCGGGCAAGCAAGCCCGCCGCGAGATGCGTCTCTTCCGGGTTGCCGGCGCAGGCGCAGATCACCCGGTCTCCAACCGCTATCCAGAAGGGCGTTACCTCAAAGCCGCTTTTCACCAGGTTTTATAGTCGACCTTAATAATCTTTTTTCCGGCTCGGGGTTCCTCGTTCGGCATTCTTTCCCCGGTAGTTTCCCCAACTTCGGAAAATGATATCGACTTTCGAATCTTCCCCCGTCCCCGCATCAACGCCTTTGTAGTAACTATGAACCTTGCCGTCTCCCTTGCTCTGGAGGACGCGACCCGTTTCGATCTCGAGGGCAACCTTCATCCACCCTTCGGTCTTCGTCCACTTCTCTTCCCCCGGACTTTTCTTTTCTTTTGGAGCGTAAAGCGTACCGGTCATCTTCGATTCAAGGAAGGCGACCTCTTTGCCGTTCCGGGTTTCCACTTTCATAAGAGTGGAGGTTTGAACCAGTCGAAATTGGCCTCCGTTGTCTTTCTGTTTTCGCGTTGTGGTCCACCGGGAGGTCCATGATTCTCCGACGGTGACCGGGACGGTCGGAATCCGGATCGTGCCAAGGCTATACAGGGTGAGGACCTCGCCGTAGGCGTCCTGGTTCTGGTCATCATTGAGAAGGCTTCCATTGTCGTATCGTGTGAAGGTGTGGGGGCCCATCGACGTTCCCCAGACAATCAGTTCGAACATGTCGGTAGCGAGTTTTTCCGGGGGGTTGAGGATCGAGTAGTCCCGTTCGTACTCTTCATCGTCGTATATTCCCTCGACGCTCGCCCGGAATCCGGCAATCTTGTGACGGTTTTTTCCGGTGCACTTGTATTCGCCTTCCATTTTGTAGTCGACCTTCTGTAGCGAAAAGATTGGATGGGACATCCGGACATAGTCTACGACGGCGCCCGTTCCCTCCACGGAGATCTCAAGACCACCGGAAACCTTTACCTGTTCTGGTTTTGATTTTTCCGTCCCATATTGAAGTTCAAAAGAATCCTGACAGAGAAGGGCGAGTACGAGTGTGAAGAGGTGCATGACATGTTCCTAAAGAAGTTCATGAATCGGTTTGCCGCCCTCGAGAATCTGAATCGGGCGGTCTGATTTGGATTTATATTTCTTTTCCGGGTCGATGCCCAGTTGTTTGTAGAGGGTGCTGTAGAGGTCGGCGACAGAGACCGGCCTTTCTGTGATCTCGGTTCCTGTTTCGTTCGTTTTTCCGACGACTCTTCCGGGTTGAATGCCTCCGCCGGCGAGCGCGGCGAAAAAGGCCCGGCTGAAGTGGTCGCGTCCAGCGTTCGGATTGATTCGGGGCGTTCGTCCAAATTCGCCCATACAGAGCACGATCGTATCGTCGAGCATTCCGCGGGATTCGAGATCTTGCAGGAGGGTCGACATCGCTGGGTCGAGTTGGTTGCAAAGCTCGCTCGTTCGGGTGAAGTTGTCTTCATGCGTGTCCCAGTCCGCAAGGGTCACTTCGACAAATCGGACGCCCGCACCGACGAGACGTCGGGCCATGAGGCACGCTTTTCCGAAGGGGGTCTCTCCGTACGCTCTTCGCAATCGATCCTTCTCTTTAGAAATGTCGAACGCCTTCAGATGAGAAGAGCGGATCATTTCGAGCGCCCGGTCGTACGCTTTTTGTTGGGCGTCGACCATCTCTTCCTGGTGGTCTTTCTGGAAGCTTTTGTTTTGCGCCCGTAGAAGAAGTTCTCTTTCCCGTAAACGCTTTAGCGTTACCCCTTTGGGAAGGACAAGATCTTCAAGCGGGTTTTCGACCTTTTCTATAATCAGGGGTGCATAATCATACGGGAGGAATCCGGCGCCCGATTCGTTGCTTCCTCCGAACGTAATACATCCGGGAAGGCCCCCTTTGCGGACGCCGAGTTCTTTGGAGACGAGACTTCCGACATGGGGGTGGTCGACCGTTTCATTCTTTCTCCACCCCGTGTGGAGAAGGTAGCGTGCGCTATCGTGGTTCGGATCATTCGAATGGAGCGATCGGATGAGGGAAAACTGATCGGCGGATTTTCCGAGAAGGGGAAGGGAATCGGCGAATTGAACCCCGCCCATCGCGGTATCGATCGCTTTGGTCGGGCCCCCGGTCACGCTTCCCGGCTTTGGATCGAAGGTGTCGAGTTGGCTCGGGGCCCCCTGAAGCCAGAGGAGTATGACCGACTTCGCCTTCGCGGCCATGGGAAGGGCGGCGGCAGAGGGGAGCCAAAAACGGTTCGCTAATCCTGCCGCGGCGGTTCCCCCGAGGGCGATCCGAATAAAGTCACGTCGGCTGCAGTCGTTACAGATCATCCATCTTCCTAATGGTTAAAGATAAATTCCGTCGAGTTCATCAGGGTCCAATAAATATCTTCATATGCGCGTGGTGAATTCCCTTTTTTCCGAAGGAAGGTGAGATATCGCTTTTCTTCGGCCCGGCTCGGCGGGCGGGAGAGGAGTGTCAGGAAGATCTCTTCGATCCGCTCGGCCGGTTTTTGCTTCTGCATGATTCTTTTGAGCTGGCCGTAGTAGACGCTCATCGCCCCTTGAAGATCCTGGTTGTTCATGAGGCGAAGAGCGAGGCGGAGGCTTCCCGCATATTCGGTCTCTTCCGGTGCGCGGCCTCCGGGTGCGAGCAATCCTTGGGTGAAGAGGTGCAGAAACATCCGGAAGACCTCTTCGTTTTTGTAGCTCTCCGGCAAGGCAGGATTTTTCAGGTATTCATTTTCGTAGTTCTGTTTCAGGAAGACATCGAGCTGGAGGGTGTAGCTCAGGGTGTTGAGAAACTGAACTGGGTTCTGCGGTTTCAGAAGCATCCGGGCGTGCGTGGTATCGGCGACTTGATTTTTTGTTTCGCAGCCGAGTTGATACGCTTTGGAATGAAGAATGGTTCGGAAGAGGGTGTGCAGGCTGTACCCACTTTCGACAAAAAGCTCGGTCAGGCGGTTTAACAGTTCCGGGTGGGAGGGGTTTGCGTCCGTTCCGAACCGGTCGAGCGGTTCGACAAAACCCCGTCCCATGAAGTGCGCCCAGATGCGGTTGACGAGCGCCCGGGCGAACTGTCCGTTTTCATATTCGAGGAAGAAGCG
>CAYRLD010000133.1:0-7042 GCA_964424925.1 uncultured Planctomycetales bacterium | reverse complement strand
GGGCTTAGTTCGGTTCACGAGTTTGGCCCGATCCGAGAGGGAAACGTATTGATCGTTTTCACGGGTGAAACTCACCTCTATACCCATCTTCCGCAATAGTTCGCCCAATTTTTTTGAGATGGCGAGATTGATATCCTTTTCGTTCACCCCTTCGGATTGAGCTCCGGTATCCCGACCCCCGTGACCCGGATCGATTACGACTCGAAAAGGGTTGGGATTTTCATAGTTACAATTTTCGCAATCGAGGGGCGGGGGTGGGGACGGTGTTGTTGTTTTCCGTTCCTGCGCCGATCCAGCCGTTGATAGGCCGAAAAGGAAGAAAAGGGTGATATATATCTTCATGGGATCGTCCTCCTCGCTAAAAAGTCGCTATTTTTCCACCGTTGCCTCTTCTAGAACGGGATTGGCCCGCAATCCAACCCGGAATTTCGGACCAGAATAATTAATAGAAAATATGCTTTTTTCCCCGGATTCTTCCCACCCCCGTCCAATGTATCCCCACAGGTGATTCCATATCACCCGCTTTGGCTATATTTTGAGAGGATCTCGGATGATTGGATTAACGTGCCCCTACTGCCATAAATCCGGGATCTCGATTCAGCAGAATTTGTTTATGGGGTCTCATGTACATTGTTCCGTCTGCGGAAAAGCGGCCGGATTGGGCAGGTTGGAATATGGGATGTCATTGTTCCCGTTTTTCTTGGGAATATTTTTCTCCTTCCTTGTCGCTTCGATTGCTCTTAAAGTTTTGCTCCTGGGATGTGGGGTCTTGCTGATGGTTTTCAGTCGGCTGTACGGGGTCCCTCTGGAGCGTCGGGGATCCTAATCGAACGCCGGGAATGGGGCGGTAAATTAGCCCTCCCAGAGCCTCTTTTTCGTCGAAAATTTATCGGTCGAAAATCCAATAAATAAATATTTTTTCCCCGGATTCTTCCTAACCCTGTCCAATGTATCCCCACAGGTGATTCCAATGGACCGGATAGATCCGTGAGGAGGTGATCCTTGGGAAGAAATAGACGAAATTCGCGCAAAAAGGCCCTTTTTGGCAATAATCGGGGTTCTATCCTGATTGTGGTTCTTGGGGTTCTCTCCATCCTTTCTCTCCTGGCCACCGTTTTCGCCAGTATCCAGCAGACGGAACGAAATATTTCCCGCAACCATGTCGACAACGTACGCGCCCGGCTTGTGGCGGTCTCTGGTGTCGAGCATGGGATCGAGCAGATGAGACAGATGGTCGACCTCGGTTCTTCCGGATTCACCTCCAAAACGTGGCGTTACTACGGGGACGATACCCTTGAATTGGGGGATAACCCTTCCACGCTGAATACACCTTTGGAAGAGGCGAAAAATCCCTCCTTCGCCCTCGAAGTGGATGACGATCCGATGAATGCGGATCCCACCCCGAAACTGGTCAAGGTGAATGGGAAAGAGATCGGAATTACCTCGTTTCATAACACCGGTACCTACGGGATGCATGGGGATTTCTATTCCGTTCGCGTGCGAGATCTTCAAGGCGCAATCTACGTCAATGACGGGGTGGGGCAACCCGGAACTTCCGACACCAACAGTGATGGCTCGATCGACAACCGGGATTCGAGTGTCAGTCAGAATCTCAGGCGAATCCTCAACAACCTTGGCTCCAATAGTGACATCAACGTGGTCGGTCTTGGGGATAAGATTCTCGAAAAACGGCCCCAACACGGGTACCGCCATTTGAGAGAATTGAAAACGGTCCTCGGTGCCGACGACTACCAGAAAGTCGAGCGGTTTCTGACCGCATATGCATGGGTCGATACGAGTGTCGCCAACCCTGTGCCCCTAAGCAAAGAGATGAAAGCGGATTACCCAGTGAACTATTACCGGGGGAATGATATTTACCGCTACGGCCGGGGGAAAAATGCCCTCGGAAACCAGGTCACCAAGCCGCTGAAGTTTTCTTCTTCGATTTCCAGTGCCGCCAATTACGCGGTCCTCGCGATGGATGAACTCAATCCACAGTGGATCGAGATGGTCAGCCGTGCGCCGGTTAATATCAATGCCGCAGAGAAGGAAGTCTTGGTCGCGCTCCTTGACGGACTACAAGGATTTTTCTTGCTCGAACGTCGTGCGAACAATCCAAGAGGGTGGAAGAGCGCCTACTCCTGGGCGTGGAAAACCCATTCGTATGATGTGGTAGAGGATACCAAGGTCGGGGATCCCGGACCTTACACGAGTACAACGCAATATCTGTATAGCACGGTGCCGATTGTCGGCCCCGGAAGCGTGGGAACGAGCACGACCGGGCAGACGATCTCCGCAGAGGCGATCGCCGAACATATGATCGCATGCCGAAATAAAACGGTGACTCCTGCCTCTGTCACTCCCGGATTCGACTACTCCACCGTCTGGTTTGGGGGCGAGTTCGGTTCCTGGAAACAGTTTAACGCCTTCAGTGACAACTTGGTGGAGATCGGTCTTTTCACCGACACGCGCAATTTCGTCGACTACAACGACGCGACTCTTACGATTCAGTCTCAGATTCAACAGGATAAGGCGGCCCAGGCGATTGCCGATGTTTTGAAGGCGAACTTCAATCCGAATCTTCATCTCAATGAGATCAACCCGGACGCGAATCTTTATCAGTTCGTCGACAAGACCGACCTGATCACGAACTCTACGGAGTTTGTCTTCTTGCCTTGCGGATATTTTGAGGTCGAATCGGTGGGGTATGTGGTTCGTCCCGATGGATCCAACACCGATGTATTGCTCGCCGATGACAATCAGATCGTTGCCCGGAAAAAGGTATCGACCGTGGTACGCCTCTACGAAGTTCTCAGGCACACGAGCCAGAAAGATTTCGTATCGGGCGAGCTTTCAAAAAGAGGGAGCTATCCCATCTCGAACAATAACCTGTCGCTCGAAATCGGGCCCGAACCGGACCAGGGGCTCGCTCCGAGTGAGAATGAATGGGGCGGGTATATCTCGCTTCCGACCAATGGGGGAATTGGAAAAACGAAAGATCCCAAGACGGTCGAGAATACGCCTGCAGGATCGAATGAATTGGGGTCTGCGTTGCATGGGCACTTCAGCGGGGATTACAAATTGCATCACCATGTGAATGGCCACCGGGACGAACTGGCAACAACAACGATCCCGGGAGAATATGTAGAGAATGTTCCGGACCGGACAGAGTCCATGGGAGGGCCGTACGGGCCGACAACCTCGGGCGCGAATACATACCGCCTGGCACGTTCGTTCCGGATGAAAGAGGGGCAGTCGACCGCCCCGGCGTTGAACTATCGTGCCCCCCTCGACCTTCGTATCGACGGGGCGTATTCCGAACGAAATTCTGCACCGGCGTACTGGCTTTCGAAACAGGTCTTTGGGAATAATATCGCATCGTCACAGGGGGCGATTGCGATGTGGATCAAGCCGAACTATTTCCCCGGAATGTCTGGGAAGCCGCGGGTCAACCTCAACATGGACCGGTATCACAATATTAACCCCAATAAACATAATCCGAGTCCTTTCTCCCTGATCTACATGGCGACGCATGACCGACCGGCTTATCAGGCGTCGCTCTCGGAGAATGGAACCCCTTATTATCAGTGCGATATTCAGACCTGGCAGGCGACAGGGGGGCTTTGGGGCGTTCTCAATATGCGGCCGATGTCCCTCGGGTGGGGATACGGCTTCAGCGGTACGACAGGATATTATGGAACGATGGCCGAAGGGGGAACCTTGACGCCGACACTCAACCACCTGCAGCACCCGGATAGTTCCAAACCCTCCCCATTGCAGGCGCACAAGTGGATGCATGTGGTGGTGACCTGGCAGATGTCTGATAAGAGCGCCTGCAAGGTCTATGTGAACGGGAAGTTTATGAGTGGCAATGCCGAGGGTTGGTATAAGGGGTACCACGCGAACAGTGGTATCGACTGGACCAAGCATGGGGACGGTTCCCGTAATTCCATCCGGCTCGGATCGGTTTCGAAATTCCGCAATACCCCTACCTTTGGACATAGGCGGAACTGGGCTGCCGATGCGACATTCGACGAACTCTATTTCTGGAATAATTTCGGAGCGTACAACGTCGCCAAAAATATTTGGAAGGACGGTCGTTACCGAAAACCGGAATCGGGGCAGGAAGCGTATTACCTTTCGAAGAAGATCAATCTAACCTCGGGTCAGAGACTGCTTCCTCCTCCTTCTTCGATTCAACCGCCAAATTCAACCGGCGGGATCGGTGCGACAGGTATCGGAGCCCCGTCCTCTTCCGCCTCCAAGGTGAGGATCTTGGGTGCATCCTGGACCTGGTTCACCGGAATGGTCGATTCTTCAACGGGAGAATCTCTCCTCGAGGACCACGCGACGAATAGTGGTGTTCTTCATCCGAAAGTAGAACTCTCCATCCTCGAAAATGGAACCGAGACCACGCCTCTTTCGGATGAGCGGTATAGCGCCGTATTCCGTCCAGACGGAAAGCCGATGGAAGTGACCGGTGATTTCCAATACCGGGTTCGGTTCTCAATTCCGGACCAGGCGTTCGATTCGATTCTTCTGGAGACTCCGGTATTCGACGACGTAACGATTTTCTACCAGACATCCGAATCGATGTTTGTCCACTACGTGATGGAATAGGGAGAAGATGATGATAACGGCACTTTTGGCGACAGCGCTTTTCTTGGCCCCGGGGGAAGATCCCCGATTGGAGCCACAACCCATTACGGCCCGAAAACGGAATGGGCAGTGGGAACTTCGCCTGAAAGTTCGGACGGAATTCCCCCAAGGGACGATTATCGATCTCTTTGTCCAACCCCGAATTCTGAAATACCGGGACTTGAAGAAGGTTCTCGTATGGGAAGAGCCCGAATCCTTTGCGATCGAACGGTCGATCCAGGTGGGACGCAAATTCGCAGAACTTCGTCTGAAGATGCAAACCTTGTGTGATATCCGGGTGACCTACATGGTCGATCCCTACCGCCAGAGAAATGGATTGAAACTAAAAGAGCCGGTCATTGTGAAACAGGATCTCATCCGAACCGGGTCGGTGATCGAACGGCTAAAGGCGGTCGAGGATTGGTATGACTACACCCTGAATCTAGAGCCTAAACTTCGAAAGATTATTTCCCAATTGGAGAAAGCTCAGAAGGATTCGAAGAGCGATCGCACGATGTTCCAACTCGCAAAAAAGGTGAGTGATTTTCGGGAGAAATGCAGCCGCCGGCTTGAGGATGGTACCTATCCTGGGACGATCGGATACCTCGATTATGTGAGCGCCGATGTGCTGACGCTCTGTTCGTGGTTGACGAGTCACTCGGCAAAGAATCTCAATCAGAGTGCCCCTGAAGAAAATTACGCCGAAATGGACAATCCCGGCATTAAGGAAGAGGCTCAGGGCGCGAAACCGACAGTGGGGTTGATGGACAAGACCGCGGGAAACATCCTTACGGAATCCTTCTCCCGTCTGGGAAGTTGCCTCGATGTGATTCCCGACCTGCATCGGGCGGAGACATTCATTCTTCTTCTCACCGAAGCTCGATTGCTGGTGGAGTCTGTAGGAGAAAAGGCCTCGGTCTCACAGAGATCGATCGCGAGTTTCCGCAAAGCGCTCGAATATGTAGAAACGAAGTTGGGGGAAGAGAGGCTTCCTGTTCCTACCATGAATCTTCTTAAACGGGTCCAAGCTCTTTTAGAAGAGGCGGCTGCGGGAACCCTTCCCAAAGAAGACACGGTAAAAGATTTGATCAAGCTTCTTGAGAAAGAAGAGGCCAAGGTGGCGCAGTTGTCTTAAATGGCGTTTAGGAGGGTGAGCCTCCATTCCAGTTTCTGGTGCGACCCGGGGGAGGGATCGTGATACAATCCCTCCAGCCAATCCCAGGAATAAGGAATGTTACATGACCCGCTTTACTCTCCTCCTTCTCTTTCTCTTCCCGCTTAAATCCTTCGCCCAAACCGAGACGGAGGGGGAACTCTCTCACCGCCTCTATCCTCCTTCTAAAATTGCACCCTCCGAAAAGTATCCCCTTATCGTGGTCCTTCATGGCGCGGGTGGGGGAGGGAATCGGAGTTTGATGCGTACGTCATTTCAGGAAGAGCATCCCTGTTTTGTGCTCGTCCCGAAAACCAAAGGAACGTGGGAAAATCCAAAGACGGAGGATCCGAAACTTTCAGAAGAGGATCTGCGGAAATATTCCACAGGTTCCCGGAAGTTGGTCAAAAAAGCGATTCGGCGGATTCAGGGAGATAAACCGAAAGAGCTTCTTCGGGTGATTGGGCTTGTGGAGAAATACCGGAAAGAGAAACCGATCGATTCAAATCGTGTTTATGTTCTCGGCCATTCCATGGGGGGGATGGGGTCGTGGTATGCGATCTGGGAGAGGCCCGACCTCTTTGCTGCGGCGATTCCTTCTTCGGGGGTTCTCCCTCTTTGGCTCGATCGGAAACGGTTTCTCGCTGTGCCGGTATGGGCTTTTCACGGGGGGAATGACCGCTCCGTTCCAACGGAGGGGACTCGGGATCTTTTCGCCTCGATGAAAGAGCTGGGAGGGAATATGAAATATACCGAGCTCAAGGGGGAGGGGCATATGTCCAACCGGATCGCCTTCGCCTTCAAGGGGGATGACCCGGAGAAGGGATTCATCACCCAATACAGCAGCGACTCTTGTGACAAAACACCGGATGTGTGGGAGTGGCTCTTCCGGCAGAATCTTTCCGACCGGCGGTGACGGTTGGATTCAGTCAGAATCCCTGGCTTGGTCAGATTCGCCCCCTTTTTTTCGGTCTGGCTGAACCTCATCCGACCCGATCTTGTGGAACCGGGAAAGGATCTCTCCCGTTGGATGTATTGGGGTGCCAGTCTCCTGGGAATTACCGGGATCTTGGGCATCCCGTTGGCCATTCTTTCCTGAGGGTCTCTTCCCTTTTAAGATTGTACCCGGCCTCCCGTGGAACAGGTCCGCGAGAGGCCGGGTTGGATTTACTAGATACAATTTCTGGGAATGCACATGGAAAGGTACAACCCAGTATACTTACAACTAATTGGCGCAACTTGCCTTGCTTT
>CAYRLD010000132.1:1264-7047 GCA_964424925.1 uncultured Planctomycetales bacterium | reverse complement strand
ATTTTTTCTTCCAAAGGGGTTCTCTGGCGTTGAGAGACCCTCTTACCGCGTGCGCTCGCCCCTTTGTCTGTGTATAATTCCCCCCGGTTTCAACTGAGAGGAATTTCATGAGTATGCGCCGATTCTCCCTTCCGCTTTTCTTTTCGTTCTTCCTGCTTCTGCCTCTTATGGCGGGCGCATTCGGTGTTGGTTTCTGGGTTCGGGATAACCAGGACTCTGTCTCTCGCGACAACATCGAACTGGTTCGCCAGTCGGCGCAGAAGATTAAAGACCGGTATGTCGGTGAGATCGAAGAGCCGGAACTTTTCGAAGGGGCGATCGATGGGATGGTCTCGACGCTCGATCCGTATTGCGAATATTTTACGAAAGCGGAATGGGCGGAATTCAACTCAGAACAATTAGAAGGGAAGTTTGGCGGCGTCGGAATTCTTGTAGAAGTCGATCGAGAAACGGGTTACCTCAAAGTGATTACCCCGATTGAAGAGACCCCCGCTTTCGATGCGGATGTCCTTCCGGGCGACCGGATCACCGCCGTGGAGGGCAATAGCGTAAAGGGTAAGTCCCTCCGGGCGATCGTCAACGAAATCCGGGGTGAGCCCGGCTCGAAGGTGAAGATGACGATCTGGCGCGAGGGTCGAGATCTCTTTGAAATTACGCTCACCCGGGCGATCATCCGGATCCAGTCGATCCGGCCAAAAATGCTCGATGACGAGATCGGCTACATTCGGATCACCGACTTCAGCCGGATGATGGACGCGTTCGATGAAGCGGTGGAGGGCCTTCGGGACAAAAAATTAAAAGGACTTATCATCGATCTCCGCTTTAACGGGGGCGGATTGCTCGATCAGTGTGCCGAACTTTCGGATCGATTCCTCCCAGAGGGAAAACTGATCGTCTCTACCCGGGGGCGTACCGTCCGAGACAACCGGGAGATCACAGCGAGAGATGGGAATGATCTTCCCGACTGGCCTCTTGTGGTTCTGGTGAATGAGGGCAGCGCGAGTGCCTCCGAGATTTTCGCTGGTGCCATGAAAGATCATAAACGGGGTTGGCTTGTGGGCGGAAAAACGTTTGGGAAAGGCTCTGTTCAGACCCCTTTCCGGATGCGAGACCGGTCTTACTTGAAACTGACGACCGCCCGTTATTACACGCCGAGTGGGTACAGCGTTCAGAAGATCAAAGGGAAGCGGGACTACGGCCTCGTTCCCAATTACCTTGTCGAGATGACCACAAAAGAGAATGCGGGCCTCATCAAATTCTGGAACGAGGAACGGATTCGCAAGCAGGATCCTTCGAAGAAAGTCGAGTCCGATTTCAACGACATCCAACTCGAAGCGGGCATAGAAGTCATTCAGGCTGCGCTGGAGAAGCGGGAACCAAAAGTGAAGTTGCGGGAAGTGGATAAAGAGAAGGAAGAGGATCAGTAGCTTCATGTTCCGTTGCCTGGGCATTGAATCGTCCTGTGACGAGACGGCCGCCGCGGTGGTCGAAGATGGAACGAAGATCCTCTCGAATGTGGTCAAGTCGCAGATCGATATTCATACCGCTTTTGGTGGGGTCGTTCCGGAAGTCGCGTGTCGATCTCATATGGAAGCGATCGGGCCGGTCGTTGAGAAGGCTCTTTCGGATGCAGGCCTGACTCTGGAGCAGATCGATGCGATCGCGGTCACCCATGCTCCTGGACTTGTGGGGGCGCTCCTGGTCGGGGTCTCGATGGCGAAGGCACTCTCCTTGTCCTCTGGGATTCCGCTCATCGGGGTGGACCACATTTATGGCCACATGTATGCGAATCGCTTCGCTTTTCCCGATGCCGAATATCCGATCATCAATCTTGTGGTCTCTGGAGGGCACTCATCTATTTATCTCTCGCGGAGTGAGATCGACCACGAACTGCTCGGCAGTACGGTCGATGATGCGGCGGGGGAGGCGTTCGATAAAGTGGCGAAGATTCTCGAACTCGGTTTCCCGGGAGGTCCGCACCTCGACAAGGCGGCACGGGGACGAGATCCTAAAAAGGTCTACTTCAAGCGAACCTATCCTGAAGAGTTCGATTTCAGCTTCAGCGGAATCAAGACCGGGGTTCTTTACCATGTTCGTGGACAGAAGGGAAAAGGATCTTTGACTCTCTCTCCTGACGAAATTGCGGATGTCGCTGCGGGGTTCCAGGAGGCGGTCGTCGATATGCTTACGAAGCAGACGATACGTGCTGCGAAAAAGCATTCGGTTCCCCGGATTGCGGTGGGCGGGGGTGTCGCGTGCAATTCAAGATTACGCGAAAAGTTGACCGCTGTGGCAAAGAAGGAAGGGATGGATGCGTATTTTCCTCCCCCGAAGTATTGCACCGATAACGCCGTCATGATCGCCGGCATCGCTTGGCCGATGTCAAAGGCGGGGCTCTATTCAGATCTCTCTCTTGACGCCGTTCCGACGAAGGTACACCGGGCTACCAGAGCCAATTAATTCCGAAAGACCAATTCCCCGAACGGTACGTGGTGGAATTGTAGTAGGGCGAATAGTAGGTCGGCCCACATCGGGAACTTCGGGACCTCCTGTAATTGTAAGAGGGATAGTGCGAAGTGTAGTAGGAGGGTGTGTAGTACCGCGTCGTTGGGTAGGTGTAGTAGGTCCGCCTCTGTGTCGGATAGGTGTAGTAGACCGTTCTTGGTTCCTGCACGTATACTTTTTCTACGATACGCGTTCGAGGGCTCGTTCCCGGGAAGACCTCGGTTCTTTTTTCTTTCTGTATGGGTTGGGGTGCCGGTTCGGTCTCTGCCAACAGGCTGCTGAGGACCCTGTCGCTTACCCCCGCCTTCTTTAACTCAATGATGTCATCGCTCGTAAGGTCAGAATAAAGAGGATTCTTTTTTACAAAGGTGATGATTACTTCATCACTGATTCCCGCTTTCGCGAGTTTAATGATCTCTTCTTTCGTTGTATCGGCGGCGGCCGTCAACGGGATCGAAAAGAAAAGGACCAAAACCCAACTCCATTTTGCCATCGAATCTCCTCCCGGGATCAGCGGAAATGTTTCTTATAAAGATATCCCGCAAGGGCGCCCGCCCCAAAGAGAATGGCGTCATCCATTACGGGATCATATCGGTAGGAATATCTTCGTTTTTCAACAACGGGTGCCGATCTTCGAATGGGAGCGTCGACCATCTCTCTCATCACGCGATCACTGACGCCCGCATCTTGAAGTTCAATGAGTTCCGTTGCAGAGATGGGGTGGTCCATTCCTCTGCGGTAGAGGGCACCGATGATAAAGGATTCCGAATGGCCTGCCGCACTCATCGAAATTACCCCATTTGTCGTAAGCGGACGGGGTCCCTCTTCCAGATGACGTTCTTCTACCAGAAGGCATCCGGTGAGGAGAAAGGGCAACAGGGGAAGTAGAAGTAGTTTTCTCATCTCTATTGTCAAGTATACGACAGATGGGGGAGAAGGTTCCTGAAAAAATTACTGTTTTCGGGGCCCCTCCGGGAGTTTCTTCTCCAGATTCTTCATTCGCTCCTGGTAGTACCCGGCTTTTTCAGGCACCAGGGAGGCCGCTTTTGTGAGATCGGAAATCGCTTCCGGGATCGCCCCCCACATTTCATAGGCATTGGCCCTCTCTTCGAGAAGAAGGGCGTCGGGAAAGATTTCCAGCGCCTGGGTATACAGTGTCGCGGCCTTTCTGTAATGAGGATTTTCAGGCGCATCGGGATCAGTTGCCTGGAAGGCTTTGGCCTGATTAATTTCTTCTCTCGCTTTGTCTGCCAACCGGTTGCGTTGAATCGCTCTCTTTTTCTGGTAGGCCTCGGCTATTCGACTGGCCGAAGTTTGAGCGAGGGAATCGGCTTCCCGTCGTTGATCTCGGGTCGCATTTTCCTGGAGGCGATCCCGCCGATCTACCCAAGTGTAGAGATAGATTCCCCCGGCGATGATCATAGAGATACTGGTGAGGAGGAGAAAAGGATAAAGGGACGAGGTCGCTTCCGGCTCCGGCGTTGGTATGCGTCGAGTCGGTTGTCCAAGTTGATCGACTTGCGATGAAGTGAGGAGACTTTTGGCTCCCACCGCTTCCCGGAAACTCATCCCGGTTTTCTCCATGGCTTCTTTCACCGAGGTGACCTGGTCGATCGAGAGCCATCCTCTTTTGAGGACTTCCCGTGCATCATTTCGATCTTTTTCCGAAAGTGCCATTGGCAGGTATTCTTCCTTTCCGTATCGTGAAAAGCAAGACAGTCTTAGGGGGCTTGTATTATAATTCGGAACAATGACTAAAGAACCGAAGCGAAATTGTGTCCTGTGTGAGAAAGCGATCGGGGCAAAGGATCCGTTCTCAAGCTATCGTGTTGCCGGTACGATTCGTGGCTTCGAGAAGAATATCGATATGGAGAAGGCCTTTCACAATGAGTGCCTGACGATCGAAGAGGGGATCAACGAGGTGGCGCGTGCGCAGATCCTCGATTATCTCGAGGCGATGGAATTTAATCGCTCTGTGATGGAAGATCTCCGGGGGGATAACCTCCAGAGGGCAAAGAAATTCATCCAGGAGATGGAGTGGCGGCAACGCCACGACGAGAAATAAGTCCTCTGGGAATGAATTTCCGGTCTAAATTGTTCCCGGAATATAAGCTTCCGATGACGTCAGGAAAGGTAGGATATCGTTCACATGGAGAACTTATGAAATTGATCGCCTTTTTGATCCCACTCGCCTTACTTGCGTGCAATTCTGGCTCAAAACGATCGGAGGAGCCTGCTCGGCAGCCTGTAGAAGAACGAGTTGTGAGATCGACCTCTCGTATCGAAACTTCCGGATATTGCTCGGCGTGCCACCTTTCGGTCTATTCCGGTCATGTCTGCGGTCTCTCCGTTCCTTGCGCGCTCTGTCAACGGGAACACGGGGCACGCCATTTTCACGAGGTCGTCTGGACCTGTCCAGAAGATGGGACCCGGATGACAGAAGTGCATATATGCAACGATTCCAAGACATGTGATACATGTCTTCATGCTGTGAATAGGATCTCCGGGTGCCAATTATGTGGGGAAGGGAAGCATGGGGGGCTCCTCACCAAAGGCTGCACCTGGTGCGCGAGCCCGTCCCCGGTTGCACAAGTACAAGGAATTACCTCCTATTGTGGGACGTGTAACTTGGAAGTTGGAACGAATCATATTCATGGAAAAACGAAGTTTTGTTCGACCTGTCTGCGTGAAGCGGGGCAGGGGCATACGCATGACGTAACCCGTCTCTGTATGCAACATCAGCGGGAATGTGGACTTCATCACTCTCATGGACAGACCGAATATTGCCAAGCATGTCGGCGGGATGCAGGTCCGAATCATCGGCATGGGCAGACGATCTGGTGTTTGCGTTGTAAAGTGGAAGCTCCTTGGCCTCATTGTCACCATACGGATGAATATTAATCATGAAAAAGACTCTTTCTATTCTGGCTCTGATATCTCTTTTTGGGTGTACCTCAAAATCTGAACCGGGGACGCCCGTTTCTGCTCCTGTCATATCCACCTCGCCGGTTACAACAGAGGCGGTTCAGGCGGAGATTCTGGGGTGGCTCAATGCCTATGTGAGAGCGGAGGCGACGAAGACGCATGCGTCGGGGGAGCATCCTGCTGCTCAGGCGGCCATGGATCGACACGAATTGGCTCTTCAGGATATGAAGAAGAGAGATCTTCCTCTCGTAAAGAAAGTGGTGATGGAATTACATAATAAGTTCCATCACGATAAAGAAGCTGTGATTCAGAAGCGAAATCAGCTTCAGGTCGTTGGGCGAACGCTTACTCCG
>CAYRLD010000132.1:0-1254 GCA_964424925.1 uncultured Planctomycetales bacterium | reverse complement strand
AAGTGACGGCCCCCATGCAACTACAGGAGATCTCCGAACGGGACAACGCTTTCCATGCCTTCATAAACTTCATTTCGAAAGAGGCTATTTATTCAAAAGCCTGACGAGATCATCCACTCCCATTAAAACATTTCCGAGGAAATGTAACAGGATCGGAACCCACAGTTGTTTTGTCACCAGAAATGCCCAGGTAAGGATCATTCCTGCCGGGATGTAGTGCAGGAGCCTCCAATCTTTCCCGTAGGAAATGTGTAAGAGGTAGAAGAGGATCCCGGACGCGACGATGACCGCCCATGAGGGAAAGGATTCTTTCAAAGCCGGTACGACAACTCCTCGATAGAGAATCTCTTCTGCAAGAGGGGCGAGAAGCAGGGCCGTCCATAAGTAGTTCCACGCCTCTTCTTTGTTAGAAAAGTCGATCCCCAGATTGGTGGGGAAGATGCTCACGAGGGCGAGGTAGATTCCATAGAGGCAGACAATCGTAATGCTGCAGATGGAGATCCATCGAAATTCAGTACGATGAGGCCGGAAATGAAGTCCGACCGATTCTCGAGAGGTTCCCGTAAAGAGGAGAAGCCCTATTGCCCCGATCCCAAGCGCGATCCGAATACCGTAGAGGAGCGCTAGATTCCCAGACCAGAAGTGAAGAAGCGCAGCATCTGCAGAAACCGTTAGCAGAGCGATCAGGGCGCCGGAACGAGCCACCCGAAATTACCGTTTCCCGGTGGTGGAGTAACTGGCGTCCTTGATCTTCGCCTGGAGATCCCCCGGATTTTGGGCGCCCTGCATCATGGTTTGGTAGGTGATCTTCTTCTGGGCAAAGAGGTTGTAGAGGAAATCATCCAAAAGAATCATTCCCTGCTGGGCCCCCGTCTGGATCGAACTGGTGATCTTGTGTGTCTGGCTTTCCCGGATCAAATGTTCGATCGCCGGAGTGACCATCATGATTTCGAATCCGGCAACGACGCCCGATCCTTTGTCCGCGCGCGGAAGAAGAACCTGTGAGATCACTGCGAGGAGCGCGGTGGAAAGTTGTGCTCGGATCTGTTCCTGTTGATCGACAGGGAAAGCATCCACGATACGGTTGATCGTTCTTGCGGCCCCTGTTGTATGCAGGGTTCCAAAAACGAGGTGGCCCGTCTCTGCCGCGGTGATGGCGGCTTGGATCGTTTCAAGATCCCGCATTTCTCCGACCAGAATTACATCCGGATCCATCCGGAGTGCTCTTCTCAGCGCTTCTCCGAAGTTTCCTAC
>CAYRLD010000131.1:0-7109 GCA_964424925.1 uncultured Planctomycetales bacterium | reverse complement strand
TCTGTTCTTTTACTAGAAGCCTTGGAGTGGCTTTCGCCTCATCCAGGGGGTGTGTATGTTGATGGAACGCTCGGTCTGGGCGGGCATTCGGAAGAAATCCTAAAGGAGAGCTCGGGGAAAGCTCGACTGTTTGGATTTGATCTGGATGTGGACGTTCTTGCTCGAGCTGAAAACCGACTTCGGGATTATTCAGGTTCTGTGGAATATGTTCATTCGAACTTTGATAATATTCCGTCATACCTTCAGGAGCGATCGGTATTCGCCAACGGAATCCTTCTTGATCTGGGGGTGAACTCATTGCAGTTCGACCTCCCAGAAAGGGGATTCAGTTTTCGTGAGGATGGGCCACTCGACATGCGAATGGATCGCAATCAGTCGACTACAGCTGCGGAACTTCTTGCTGAATTACCGCAGGAGGAACTCGAGCAGATCTTTCGTGAGTATGGCGAGGAACGGTTTTCTCGGAAAGTCGCCCGTGCGATTGTCCAAGATCGTCCCCGTCATTTTGAATCAACGAAAGACTTTGCAGATTTCCTTTGTCGGGTGATCCCTCGACGGGGGAGGATTCATCCCGCTACCCGGATCTTTCAGGCCCTTCGTATAAAAGTGAATCGGGAGCTAGAAAGCCTCAAGAACTTCCTGGACTCTTTCGATAATGTTTTATGCGGGGGTGGCAAAGTAGTCATTATCTCCTTTCACTCCCTGGAAGATCGATTGGTGAAGTGGTCTTTCCGCGAAAAGGCCGCCGCCGGGCAGGGCAGGATTCTGACAAAGAAACCTGTAGTGCCGACGGAAGATGAAATCTCGGAGAATCCGAGGGCACGAAGTGCAAAACTTCGGGTATTCGAGAAAGTGGAGTAGAGAGTGTGGGGCCGGCCTGGCCCTGGAGTAGAGAGAGAGCCCGGGATGTCCCGGGGTTGTTTCGAGGGGAATGTAGTGACGGCAGTACGCATATTATTGATGATCGGCTTACTGGCAAATGTAGGATTGTTGTCGGTAACGCATCATGTCCGAAATACACGTCTACGTTATGAAGTCGGACGAGAACAGGCTCGAATCCGGCAACAGATCCTCGAAAACAGATCACTTCTTCTCCAGGTTGCGGAGCAAAGGCAGGCATCCCGGTTAATTCAAAAAGCGGAGAAACTTGGGATTGTGGTGCAACCGGTCGAAACGAAGTCGCTTCGACTGGCGCAACGGAGGTAAAGGATGGGCCCGGAAAAGGGTAGCATCCAGATGCAGGATCGATTTTCTTCCCAGGTGCGGAAAAGGGCCGGGGTCGTATTTTCTTCATTACTCCTTCTCTTTGGCTTCCTGGCACTTCGCCTGTATGCGATTCAGATCGAAAAGCATTCGGATCATCTGAAAAGGAAGGATGATCAATCAAATTCATATGTGGACCGGACTCATCCTCGTGGCATGATCTTAGATCGAGATGGTCGGGTTCTGGCCCTTTCTATTTCCGTTCCTTCCGTTTGGGCTGACCCCAGTCGCGTGACTCCCGAAATGATTCAGGATCTTTCCGATGCTCTTCAGTTGGAACCGGATAAACTTGCTCAAACGCTCTCTCCGAACAGAGCGGGGACTTCTTCTCCCCGGCGTTTTACTTGGGTGAAGAGAGAAGTCTCCTTGGTGGAGAGTAATCGAATTGAAAATCTTCTTGAGAAATACGGGGTTCGAAGGGGCGCTTTCGGTCTCCGTTCTGAATATGTTCGGCGATATCCAGAAGGTCCCCTTGCTTCGCATCTTCTCGGTTTTGCGAGTGATTCCTCTGGGGGGGAAGGGGTCGAGCGGGTCATGCATGACCTTCTTCAAGGGGGTGTGATTCGGCAGGACGTTCGGGTAGATGGAAAACGGCGTATCGTTGGAGGTCGGTCTCCCGAGGTCGGTCTGGCGAAGGTCTCTCTGACCATGGTTTCTGAAATCCAGGATATCGTTGAAGAAGAATTGCAGATCGCTTTTGAATCTCATCAACCGAAATGGGCGACGGCCGTGGTGATGCAGCCCTCTACGGGGGCGATTTTGGCTTTGGCAAACCTTCCTTCGTTTGATCCAAATCGTCCCGGGAAAAGCCCCCCTGGGGATCGAAGAAATCGAGCGCTGACGGATCCTTATCCTCCTGGTTCGACAATGAAGGTGATGATTTCAGCCGGAGCTCTTGATGAGGGGAAGGTGTCTCCTTCTACCGTGTTTGATTGTGAGTCGGGTGTTTGGCGGTACCGGGGGCGAACGCTTCATGATCATCATCCATATGAAGAACTGACTCTGTCGGAAGTTTTGCAGAAGTCCTCCAATATTGGTGCTGCGAAATTAGGCGCCCTTATTCTGGGGAAGAAGGGGTTGAATCATTGGATCCGGAAATTTGGGTTTGGAGCGAAGACCGGCATTGATCTTCCAGCCGAGAATGGAGGCGTATTTCGTCCCATGAAGGAGTGGACCTCTTACAGTTTAACTTCCCTCCCTATCGGTCAGGAAATATCGGTGACCCCTATTCAGCTGGTGAATGCCATGTCGGTGATTGCGAATGGTGGCTGGCTGATGCGTCCTCGAGTTGTCCAACGGGTTCTCCGAGAAGATGGAACCATTTTACGAGATTTCCCCGCTATCCGGGTTCGACGGGTTATTTCGGAGACGACCGCAAGGAAAATGAGAGAGATCCTGTCTTTGGTTGTCAAAGAGGGCACGGGGCGAAGGTCTCAGGTAGAAGGAGTCTCGGTCGGGGGAAAGACGGGAACAACGGAATTAATTGATCGGCATGGAACAAAGTATGCTTGGGTGGCTTCCTTTTCGGGATTTGCTCCCGTGGAGGATCCTCGCCTTTGTGTAGCGGTGATTATGGCGGAGCCAGCGGGCGAAGAACATTCTGGGGGAAAAGTAGCGGCTCCGGTAGTGGGAAACATCCTTCGCCGGGCTCTGGTCTTTGCACAGTAGTTGTCGTACAGGAGAGAGAGGGGGACAAGATGCGTTGTAAATTGAGCGATCTGCTTGATGTGGTTCCAGGAAGGCGGCTTCATTTCAAAGAAGCTGAAATCCGTGGGATCTCGTGCGATTCTCGTCGAGTGAAACAGGGCTACTTATTCGTAGCTATTTCGGGTTCATCCACCAATGGATCGCGATTTGTTCATGAAGCGATTGAACGAGGTGCGGCGGCGATTGTTTGTGAAGAACCTCCCACCGAAGAATTCAACCGACCTGTCTATATCGTATCGGATGCGCGCAAAGCGCTCGCTGATTTTGCAAGCCGGTTCTATTCAGAGCCCTCTGATCGCTTAAATGTGATTGGGATTACCGGAACAAATGGGAAATCGACCACCGGATTATTGATTCGATCGATTTTGACGGCGGCCCGGGAAAAGTCGGGAATCTTGGGGACGATTCGGTACGAGATTGGCTCTCGGTCACTCAGTGCTCCGATGACCACCCCCCCGGCTGATGAATTACAGGAATATCTCTGGGAAATGGCAAATGCGGGTTGTCGCTCTGCTGTAATGGAAGTCTCTTCCCATGCGCTTTCTCAAGACCGGGTTCGAGGTGTGCATTTTGCGGTCGGGATCTTTACCAATCTAACGAGAGACCATCTCGACTATCATTCTTCCTTTGATGAATATCGGGATGCAAAAGGGCGACTATTCCAAAACCTCTCCTCCCGATCGATTGCAGTCTTAAATGTGGATGATCCCGCAAGTGAAGTCTATGCGGAACAGACAAAGGGAATTCTTGTTCGGTATGGTTTGGATCAAGAGGCGGAAGTGACCGCAGATATAGAGCTTCTCGATATCGGAGGGTGTCGCTTTCAACTCTGTCTTGGAGAAGAGAGGGTTCCCGTCGTTTCTCGTCTGATTGGGCGACACAATATTTACAATATGCTGGCTGCGGCCGCTACCTGTTGGAAGATGGGATACGATATCGAAGCGATCCGGGTCGGTTTGGAAAGTGTTGTCTCTGTACCCGGAAGGCTTCAGGCCGTAGAGGCGGGGCAGAAGTTCAATGTCTTTATCGATTATGCACATACCGATGATGCTCTGGAAAACGTTCTGTCTTCGCTTCGTCCTATCTGTGCCGGAAGATTGATTGTGGTTTTCGGTTGCGGAGGAGATCGTGATCGAGGGAAGCGGCCCAAGATGGGGCGAATTGCGGATCAACTAGCGGATCAACTCGTTTTGACGAGTGATAATCCTCGTACGGAGGAACCTCTTGAGATTATTCGGGAGATCTCCTCTGGAGTGACCTCGATGAACTATTTGATTGAGCCGGACCGGAGAGCGGCAATTCGTCTGGCGCTTTCAATGGCACGGAAAGGGGATGTGGTTCTCGTGGCCGGAAAGGGGCACGAAAGTGTACAAGTAATCGGGACCGAAGTTCGGCCTTTTGATGACCTTCGTGTAACCCAAGAGGTGTTATCGGGACTTATTCGAAAGCTAAGGAAATCTTCATAAGGGTTTTGGTTTTGAAAACCAGTTTGGGTTCCTGGAAAGGGGATCCCATTTTCGGATTTTAGAGAGAGGGGAAGAAGGATGTTGGATTCAATTCAGGTCTACGGAGAGTTTCGTCTGAAATCAACGACGGCGCGACGAGTCTTTAATGTCGTGCAAAACATTGTCGACAATGGGGAAGGAAAAGATCTCTCCCATGTTGACGAGAGTTGTAATTTGTGCCGATCTCAGGGGAGGGTTAGCGATGTATCTCGGGCAGATCGCACAGGCCGTGAATGGGTCGCTTGATCGGTTTGTAAATGGAGAGCGGGTTTTCGGAGTCTCCACCGATTCTCGTACGGTGAAAAAGGGGGAGGTCTTCGTTGCTCTGCACGGTCCTAATTTTGATGGGCATGGTTTCCTGGCGGATGTTTTCCGCCAGGGAGCCCTTGCTGCCGTTGTGGACCGGTCGGTCAAGAAAACCGAGGGCCCCCTTATCCACGTTCCCGATACCCTTCATGCGTTAGGGGACCTTGCCTCCGCTTGGAGAATGATGTTGCCTTCTCGCGTGGTTGGGGTGACCGGAACCAATGGGAAAACAACAACGCAGGCGATGATCTCATGGCTCTTGGAAGAGAAGGGCTCTCTTGTGAAACCACCCGGGAGTTTCAACAACTATGTGGGGCTTCCTCGGACGATATTGTCGGCTCCTCCCAGGACCGATTATCTTGTTCTGGAATTGGGATCGAATCACCGGGGCGAGATTGCACGCCTTTCGCAGATTGCGAGACCAGAATTTGCTGTTCTCACTTCAGTAAGTGAGGGGCATCTTGAAGGGTTAGGTGACCTTTCCGGAGTTATCGAGGAAAAGATTTCGATCTTTGACCATCTTCGCGCGGGTGGGGTTGGAATTGTGCACCATGATCCTCGAATTCTTTCGAGGATGAAACTGTCGCGGAAAAAATTTAGAACCTTTGGGCTTCACAAGGATGCGGACCTCCGCGCGACAGATCTCCAGCAGGATCCGGTGCGTTTCAAGGTGGAGGGGGTTCCTTTCCGATTACAGTTGCTTGGGGAGTGGAATATTGAGAATGCTCTGGCGGCCATCTCGGTCGGGGTAGAGTGTGGGATGACTCTCGAAGAGTGCTCGGAAAGGTTGGCGAATTTTCGCCCCCCGAAGATGAGGATGGAGCCTCTCCAATTAGGTCATTTTACGATTCTCAATGATGCCTATAACTCGAACCCGGCTTCTGCACGGAATGCGGTCTCTGAATTTGGTCGCATGTGTGTGGGGCGGCGCTTTGCTGTTGTAGGTGATATGAATGAACTGGGGACTCGCTCCTCCTATCTTCATCGGGATTTAGGGCGCCATATCGCTTCTATGGATCTTGATCAGGTTGCGACAGTGGGGCCGGAATGTCGTGCCCTCGCCGAAGAAGTTCCGGGAGCGCTTCATTTTAACCGGGTAGAAGAACTCTGTGAACGGCTCCCTGACTTGGTACAGCCGGGGGATTGGATCCTCTTGAAGGGGTCTCGGACGATCGCTCTTGAAAAAGTTGTCCGGTATATCGGAGAGATGGTTTTTGAAAGCGAACAATAGGTTTAACTAGAGATGCTACTCAATATATTTCCGGATGATTTCTTTGCGCTGATTACATTTCGGGCTGCCATGGCGGGTGTTGTGGCCTTTTTAGCCTCTCTCATTCTCGGTCCGCGAGTGATTCGTTGGTTGAAGAATAAAAAGATCGGTGAGAATGTCGAGAAGGATGATTCTCGACGGTTGGACCAGTTAATGAAGTCTAAGCAGGATACCCCCACCATGGGGGGGATCTTTGTGATCGCCGGTATTATTATTTCTGTTCTGTTATTTGGCAATTTCGTACATCCCACCTTGTTCATTCTTGTTTTCACTGTGGTCAGTTTGGGGATTGTGGGTGCTGTCGATGATTGGATGAAATTGAGTGGAAAGCGTCAGGGAGGCATGAGGGCCTCTTTGAAACTTGGCTTACAGGCAACCATTGGTCTTGCGGTTGGGGTAATGTTGTACCTGGTGATGCTTCGGGAAGATCCGGAGCATGCGTCCCGTTTTTATATCCTCTTTGATGGCTATATCGAACTCGGGTGGTTTTATCCGGTAATGGTATCGCTCGTTATCGTATCGACTTCTAATGCCGTAAATATCACCGATGGGTTGGATGGGTTGGCTGGGGGATGTCTTGCGATCTCTACCCTTGCGTATACGTTCATCGCGTACATTGTTGGTCGAGTTGATTTTACCGCCTACCTCGGTATTCCCTATGTTGCGTTGAGTGCGGAAACGACCGTTTTTTGTACCGCGATGCTTGGGGCTACACTTGGGTTTCTTTGGTTCAATAGTCATCCTGCTCAGGTCTTTATGGGAGATTCCGGATCCCTTCCTCTTGGGGGCGCTCTCGGATTGGTGGCTTGTATTACCAAGCAAGAAATGTTGCTCTTCCTCGTGGGAGGGATCTTTGTGATCGAAGCGGGATCCTCGTTGTTACAGATTCTTTCGTTCAAATTAACGGGAAAACGGATCTTCCGAATCGCTCCTCTTCATCACCATTTCCAATTCAAAGGGGTTCAAGAGTCCAAGATTACGATGAGATTCTGGATCGTAGCGATTCTCCTGGCTGTTTCTAGCCTGGCTCTCCTCAAGTTGCGGTAAGTTTTCCTTCC
>CAYRLD010000130.1:0-7110 GCA_964424925.1 uncultured Planctomycetales bacterium | reverse complement strand
GGGGAAGCCGTCGTTCGAGCGCTTTCTTCTCGAGGATGCGATGTCTTCCCGGTCGATATTCAGACCGAGACCGGCTCGGAACTCGATACGCTTCAGTGTGATGTCGCCTTTCTCGCACTGCATGGGCGGTTCGGCGAAGATGGGACGATTCAACGTCTTTTGGAAAAGAAGGGGATCCCATTTACCGGGTCCGGTTCGAGTTCTTCTCACGTGGCGATGGATAAGATCGAATCGAAGAAGAAACTGGAGCGTGCTGGAATTAAAACCCCTACTCACGCCATTCTCTCTCATGAAGATGGAAAAGAAGAGTGGGGGCGTTGGGCCCATTCTCTTGGATACCCTGTCATCGTAAAGCCTCGGGCACAAGGGTCGAGTATCGGAGTTTCTCTCCATCGGGATGCTTCCACTCTCGAGGCAGGAATGAGAGAAGCTTTTCTGTATGACGGGACGATTCTTATTGAAAAGTTTATTCCTGGGCGGGAGGTGACCGTAAGTATCCTCGATGGACGTCCTCTTCCCATTATGGAGTTACGCTCTTCGAGAGATTTCTTCGATTTCTCCGCCAAGTATGAAGACCCCGATACGCTTTATCTTGTTGATCCGCCATTTAGCGCTTTGGATCGAAGTCGGATCCAGGAGTCCGCATTGGAATCTCATCGTACGTTAGAGTGTTCTGGGTTTAGTCGGGTCGACATTATTTTTACGCCAAATCATGAAGCGGTTGTTCTTGAAGTAAATACGATTCCAGGATTAACGGAAAGAAGTTTGCTTCCTCAGGCGGCCCAGGCCGCAGGAATCGATTTCCCGACGCTCTGCTTACGGATTGTAGAGACCGCCCTTCGTCGTAGGCGTGGATTCCCCGGATTTGCCGCGGCGATGCTTTAATTCCCTTTAACGCACTCCACAGGGGCCCAGGCAACTCCTGTTCCCTCCGGGCTCGTTACGGTCGCTTTCAGGTAGTAGGAACGAGCTTCGAGAGAGGAAGGGATCGGTAGGGCGAACGCAAATTTTCCATTCTGGAATTCCCTCGTGATCGAAGTGATTTTCTTCGTATTGGCCGCCCGGTATCTCTCCGAGATCGTTTCCTGGAAATTGGGGGCTTCTTCATCAATTTCAGGGAGGGTCTCTGCAAAATCATCCCGTAGGCAATCGAGTTGGATTGTGATCGTTCCCTCTGAAAAAGGAGCTGTCCCTGTCACATTCAATTTGTCTCCAGGTCTGGTTTCTGGTGGGCACGAAAGGGTGACCGTCTCTTTTGGTTTTCGAATTTCTAGAGCCGGATCTCCCAGAAGTGTGTAGTGGAGAATCCCATCTTTTCTCATCGGGGCAAGATTTCTGGTTCCCTGTACGAGACCCGCTAATTGATCCGCTGTTTTTCGGAGAGGGGACTTGTTCTTCTCCAGGAGGCTGTTCTTTGCAGAAAAGAAGGCTTCCCCGAGTGTGCTCGGATTCTTCTCAAATAGTTCAGAGATGATCGCTTTCCCAATAAGGGCATTTGCATACGGTTGGGTGATGCGGGTTCCCCCTAAAAAAGCGACCGGACCATGTTCCTGCTTGAAAAGTTCTTCCCCCACACAATCACCCGATTTGGCATCGAAGAATGCCGTAGAGCAGGCGATGACAAACATGATGGGGCTTCCGGACTGAATGTTCACTTTCGGAATGTGTGTCAGGTTGAAAATGGGGTAGTCCTTTTTATTCCAGCTGATCGTGTCGAATCCTTTCCGGAATCCGTGCCCGACATAGACATAGAAAAGGGATCCCTCATTGAGAAGCCGGATCGCATTCTCATTGAAATCGGGTGGGTAGGGGCAATAGAGGGAACTCGTTTTCGAATAGGCCAATTCGATGTCGTATGGTGGTGGAATACTTTCGGAAACAATTTTCGAGAATTGTGCCTCGATAAATTTGTCAATAAAGGGGCTGAATCCGGCTTCCCCTGTTATGAAGTTAATTTTCTTCTGCCACACGCCTGGTTTGAGTTCTTTTTCATATCGAAGGGTCTTCGACACCATGATCGAGACCTCTTCCTTCGAATCAGCCGGGAATCGTCCGACGGCTATTTCGGCTTTCAGCCCGGAAGACCGAACACCATACAGATGATCGGTCCCGAGTTCTGCATCATTAGAGAACTTTTTCGTCTGGTAATGGGAAGGGCGGACCAGAGCCGGAATTCGATCGGCATCCCCAACCAAGAGAAGGAAGCGAGGGGGAGGGGCGGTCCAGGTTTCTCCCGCGAAGCGGATAAATTCTAGGGGGGATTTCCATTTTTCCTGGATGCTTTCGAGCGTGACGATCCCCACTTTGAGCCCCTTCCCGGCGCGATGTTCTGCGAGGGGGCGAATTTCTTTCCGGAATTCCTCCGGGATCAAGATGAGATAATCAACTCGATTCTCTTTCGCTCCGGGATCCTCTATGAGGTACGTCGAGAGCGAGAGACATAAGAAAAGGATCAAATTCATGGCGGGTATTATACGACAGCGAAGGGAGAGGAGAAAGATGAACGAGTAAGTTGCCGATCAATTAGATAGGGTCGTTCATTATATTTTGAATTCCGAGGGGCTCTTGTGAAGATGGAAAAAAGGGAGGTTCTTTTGTCTGGTGGTGCCCGGTTTTCTGATGATGGTGATGTCCTTCTTCGTGCCCGAGAACTCTGGACTGGGGGAGACCTTCAGAATTCCCTTGTTGCATATCGTCGAGCGCTCTCTCTGTTTCCGATGGAGTATCAACTTTATCAGGAGGCCGGAGCGGTTCTCTTTCAACTCGGAATGCTGGATGAGTCTGCCCGATATTACCAGGCGTACCTGCAATTAGAGGGAAGTGATTCGCGTGCCTGGAACGATCTGGGTGTCCTTCGGTTTGAACAGGACAACTTCGAAGAAGCGGTTGTGGCGTTCGAAAAAGCGATTCAATTAGATCGAAAGAATGGGGAGTATCTTTGCAATCTGGCAAATGCGCTCATGGAGAAAGGGGATCAACGTTCTTCGGTTAAATTACTTCGAGAGATCCTGCAGACTCATCCGACGGAAGGGCGGGCTCACTGTCTTCTTGGGATCGAATTAGAGGATCCCGATATGCGTTGGGAGACGGGGAAAGTTGAGGTCGGTCAGTTGATTACCGTGATGCGCCATACGTATTTCTCAGGCAGTGCAGGTGATCAGCAATGGAAAAGTCGTGTTGAGAACGTTTCGGGGGAGACGATTCAGATCGCCTTGCCCACGGCCGGTTGGAGAACGATGCCTCTGAGAAAGGGGACCCGTCTTATTCTTGGGTATGTCGGGCCGGATGCTTTTTGGGGGGTGGTGGCCGAAGTTACCGGTCTTGTGAAAGAGAATATTCCCTTGGTCGAAGTTCGGCATGAGCCAGCTTTCAAGCGGGTCCAGAGGCGTTCGGATGTGCGTGTTTCTCCAGGAGGTTCCCTTAAGAAAATTACGGTGGTCGATCCTGGCTTTGGGGAGGGTGAGTCTGCTTTTCGAGGGGAACTTGCCTTCCAGGAAGATAACCTGAGTGCGACCGGTACCGGCTTTCTTGTTCAGGATGCTGTTGCTCTTGGTGCGGGGGTTCTCATGAACCTGCAAATGGGAGAAGAGTCATTTTCTCTGGAAGGACGGGTAGTTCGAAAGATCCCCCAAAAGGATGGGCGGGATTTGATCGGAGTGGCCTTTATCAATCTCGACGATAAAACACATGAACTTTTGGCACGTCATGTTCATCGACTTCAGTTGGAACGGCGGAGGAATTCGATCCAGTGACCCTTCTTCACCTGGGGACGTCGAGTTGGTCGAGTCGGGACTGGGTTGGGCCCTTCTATCCGGAAGGGATGAAGTCGGTAGACTTTCTTCCTCATTACGCACAACGATATGGAACCGTAGAGGTTGACTCTACTTTTTACAGGATTCCTTCAGCCGCTTTCTGTCGAAAATGGGTCAAGGACACTCCCGATCATTTTCGGTTTGCCATGAAGGTGACCCGATCCATCACGCATGAGAAGGTGTTGGAGGGGTGTGAGGAAGAATGGGGAAACTACTTGATGGCGGTAGAAGAACTGGGATCCCGGTTGGGATTTTTGCTCTTCCAATTTGGATATTTCAATCGCCAATCCGCTTGCCCGACCCTCTCTTCCTTTCTCAAGCGGTTAGAAACCTTTCGTCGGCTTTGCCCAAATCGTCATCGGTATGTCGTTGAGATTCGGAATCGAAACTGGTTAGAACCGGAATTATTTTCCGCCTTGCGGGAGATGGACTTCACTCTGGCCCTTGTGGACCAGGAATGGATGCCGCGTCCAGGGGTCCTTTGGAACCGCTTTGGATCGGATCTTCTGACCTCTTCCGTTGCGTACATCCGGTTTTTGGGTGAGCGCGCGCGTATAGAGAGGGTCACGAAAAAGTGGGGAGAGACCGTTCTGGACCGGTCGGCAGAGATGGCGGAGTGGGTGCCTATCCTCCGCGAAATGGTCTCGCAGAATATCCCTGTCTTTGCCTTTTTTAATAACCATTATGCGGGGCATGGTCCCTCTTCGATTGCGCTCTTCCGAACTTTCTGGGAAGCGTAGTGGGGGGGGGAAACTGTTCTTGCCTTTTTCCTCCTCGTTCAGTACACCCTTAGGCACCATCCGTTGGTTCTACGGGGTAAAGGGCTGGGAACTCATTTCTCCTGGACAGGATGGTTCTTACGTGTTGTTTGTGGGAATTGTCTGGGGAGCGTATGTCCAGAATCTACCAAGAGCGGGAGTCTACCCGGAAGTATCGTCTTCCGTCGCAACGACCGGGTCCAAAAGGGGGGAAGCGGGACCGAAATCGTCAGGATCGGATCCAAAGTCTCTGTCGATCCGGCTTAAAACTCTTTCTTGCCTCAGGCATCGAGGGGGTAACGATTGATGATATTGTCGGGGAAGCGGGGGTCGCCAAGGGAAGCTTTTATCTCTACTTCAAGGATAAGACGGAACTGACGGAGGCGATTCTTGCCACCATGGGGGATGATCTGGAAAAAACCTTCCAGGAGTGTGAGGTGGGATTAAATTCCGTAGATTCCTCGGAAGGGGTCTTTGCGGTTTACCAGGTTCTCGGGGCCCGGTTGGGGGAGACGATGTTCAAAGATGTCGATGTGACTCGTCTGTACCTGCAGGAGTGTCGCGCTCCTGCCGTTGGCGCACGCAAACCGATTGCTCTTCTGAATCAATTTATTGATGACCGTGCCCTGGAACTTTCCGAGGTCGCTCATCGACATAAACTTTTGCGTCCGATTCAACCAAAAGTAAGTGCTCTTGCCGTGGTGGGGGCCGTAGAAAAACTTCTTTTCCGAACTCTCCAGGCGGGGGATCTAGGGGATCCTCTCTCTGTTGCGAATGATATGGTTTCTCTTGTTCTGGATGGGCTTCGCATTCGCTAAAAAAAAAGGAACCGCACGCCGGGGCAGGCGTACGGTCCAAACTTAAACGAGGGTCGCGCCATCCATGAACGACTTCTTTTCGGGGGCGGCGCGACACATGAACTATACACCGAATCTCTGAAAAATGCACTTCCTAATTCAAATTTGAATGATTTCTTTTGTTCCAGAAGGTTGATCTCGATTTTCGTTTATCAGAAATGGAGACCATGAGCCTCCATCCCTGGTAACCAGATATGTCCGTTCTTTGACTTCGACTGCATTCCCTCTATTTCAGGAGGGTCTTCAATTTCCGTTCTGCTTCTACCGGGTCAAATCCCCAAGGTCCGGGTCCGCCTTGGTAGGTGACTTTTCCATCTTTTCCTACGATGTAGATCCGGTCGGGCCAACCGGCCCAAGCGGCTCCCACCTCATTCTTCATATTATCGATGAGGAAGGGAATCGACAGGTCCATTGATTGGGAGCACTCACTCGCGACTTCTTCCCGTTCTTCTAGGGTTTTTGGACTTTTGACTTTGATCCCATCACGGTCATTCTTCCGACTGGTTCGTCCATCGGTTGGGTGGGCTTCCCGAATATACACAACAAAGAAGGCGACATCCTTTTTGTACTTCTGGTACATCTTTTCAAGCGAACTCGCTTTGCTTCGGAAGGGGGGTCATGTATAGGAGCCGAAGATCAGAACGACCGGCTGCTTCTCTTCGTAATCCGAGAGAGTAATAAATTCTGCCTCTCCCGTTCGTTCGACGTTCGATGTTCGTAGTCTCTTGAGTTTGAAGTCCGGAGCCTCTTTCCCTTCTTCGATTCCTTTCCCGCGCCGGGAACCACGACGGTCTTGTGGTTCACCTCCTGCGAGGAGAAGAAGTGCTAGGCAGTAGACAAGAGCATTCATAGGGCCTCCCTTACGAAAACGATCCCGCCCATATAGAACAGGCCGGAGCGGATTTTGTTTCGGCGGATTAATCTTTTTTTGTTATTTTCCAAATACGTCCTTTGCGGGTGAGGGTTCTCGGTGTCGGTTCTAATTGGAATTCTATGATATCCTCATTTTCTGTGCGATACCCAACGGTAAAGGAAGCCTGATCCAGCACCTGCACTCGTGCTCGATTATCACTCAGGAGTTCGATCATTTTTGGATCGAGTAATGAAATCCGGCCGTCCCTTCCTCGCCCGATATTTGCCCAGATCTTGTCCCAGTCCGCAGAGCGGGTCCAGGTAAAAGCGGGATCCGTTTCCGATAGGGTTAGGAGTAGCGCGGTGAGGGTTGGATTTTCCAGATCTTCGGTTAGAGGCGGTTTTCCCGCCTTCTCCCAAGCGAAGAAGAGTCTCGGATCCATGCTCGCCGCTCGAGAAAGGCGTTCTTTCCATGGATCTCCGTAGGGAAATCCTGTGATGCGATTCTGGTAAAGTCCACGGATCCAGTCGAAGTCAATTTGAGCTGGTTTGTCTCCGTGGGGCGCCCAACAGAAGAGGGTAAGGGGGCCGATACTCTCTTTTATCTTCCAATGATTCCCTGGGATCGTTTTTTCAAAAGATTTCCGAAAGGCATCTCTGGCCTTTGCATCGGGGATATCCATCGCAAGAATGTTGATCTTAGAAGGGCTGATGGTGGCTTGGAAGATGCCCGATACTTTTTCCACCGGTATATGATCGAGAAAGTCGGTGGCAAACTCAGCAAGAGCTTCTGGTCCTTTTACCAGGAGGGGGTATCCTTTGAAACGGGAT
>CAYRLD010000129.1:0-7130 GCA_964424925.1 uncultured Planctomycetales bacterium | reverse complement strand
CGGGTCATTTTTCTCCAGTGACAATGGGGAAGCGGAGAATCACAACGATCGATTGGTTTGGGTATTGGAAGTTATTTGATGGCCTTTGTGATGCCGCTTTCACCGGGAAGAATCGGAAATACGCTCTCGGGAATACGCGAGAACAGCGCGGTATGGGATTGTGGAGTGATGGTGTTCCTGTTCTGGAGATGAAGGTCGTTACGGATCCGAATCGGATTTGATCCAACTCATTCTAAATTCACACCGGGAAGCCCCTTCGGCGATCGTATTTTCTCTCTGAAAAGAGACATCCGGTTCGACCTTTCCGAAAAAGACGGCATCTCCTTTACAGAAAGAGGGGGCGAGTTCGGGAACGCCCGTTTTCGCGCAGAGGGTTGGGACGTGGCACGCGGTGACATCAAATTCGACTCTGTTCTCGTTAATCTCGCGCCAATCCATTTCGGCGTTGAAGAATTTGTCTCCCGTTTTCTGTACCCATCCCTCCCTTTCTCCTGCGGTCATGCTTGCGATCTTCTTTCGTTGAATTGCGCCGATTGTTTTCCGTAGAAAGACAAGGGTGCTCTGGATGATGACCTCTTCTGCGATGCGAAGGGCGTCTTCTTGGGAACGGATCTTCTTCAATTCTTGGTAGAGAAGGATCGCGGGGGCGATCTGTTTTCGGCTAAGAGTTTCCTTTTGCGTGGAAGAGGGGGCCATCTGGTGAAAGGGCTCTCCCCGCTTTTCGCTCTTTTTTAGCCGCATTCCCATTTGTAAGGCAGGAAATAGCCCAAGCTCTTTTTGGAGAACCTTGAGGGCGGCTTTGCTCTCCCCGTCCAGGGGTAGAAAATCGATGAATGACATGGGGCGGTAGTGTACCGGCGAGTTGGATGGGTTACCAGCGCTGAACGTGCAGTTGTTGGATCTTGCCAGAGAAGTGGAATCGTTGGTCAAAACTTCCCTGTGGATCGGCCCCCAGAAGAAGGGGCGAATTGTTCTGGGTAATCCCTCCAAAGGCGTTCTGGGAGGAGACTTTCTTTCCACTTCCATTTATCCAGAGCTGAATTTTTCCGGATCCATTGTAAGCGGCCACGATGTGGTACGAGTCTGTCTGGTTCAGATCGGTGACCGTTCTGGTTGCGAATCGGTATTGGCCATTCACATGAACAGCAAACCGGAGAACGGTAGGGGAGAACCATCCGGGAGGATTGGCGAGTTCCAATCCGAAACCACTCTGGTCGGTCTTGGCGACAAGGCTCGACGTATCCCCATCTTTAAGAGAAAGGTTGTCAAAATTAACCACGAGGGAAAGTAAGATTCCTTTCCCAGATTCATTCTCGAGGTCTCCGAAGGAGATCGCATGGTTCTTTTTTTCCTGGAAGACCAAAGATCCTCCGAACCGATCTTCTCCAAGCCCGACCCATTCAAAGGTGGGGAACCCAGGTGCGGAGGTGGAGGTGGAATTCTCTTCACCCTCTTTCTGATATCCAATTTTGCCGTCCTGCACCTCTTCATTCCAGACGTTAAGAAAGAGGAGTGAGTTTTGTTTTTCGATCCGGTTTCGAGCTTTCTTCGTATCCAGATCGAGAATCATGGTGTCGACAACTTCTCGGAAAGCAGCAACCTCTTCTTTTTTTCCAAGGCTCCAGACGCCTGTTCCCATCCCGAGCGCTTTTGCATAGACGAGCATCCCAAAGAGGTTTTTCCGGGAATACTTGATCTCGACTGCATCGATCCCATCTTCATAGAGATCTCCGATTAATTTCTGGGAGCCCTCGTCTCCCACGAGCGCATGCATCCGAATATAAGGGCGAATATGAATATACTGGGGTTCCTCCAGGATCGTCTTTAGGAGGCGAAGATTCTTTTTTCGGCTGTCGGTTACGAAAGAACGCAGGACGACCGGTCGACCGTTCGTGGCGTATTTATGTTCCACCAGAAGATCGAGGAGAAGTCGGATCTTTTTCTTATTTGGCTTCTGTTCTTTGAGTTCTACATAGAGCAGTTGGTTCCCTTCTTGGAGTTCTGGATCCGCTAGAACGTCAGAGAGTCTTGCCGCATTTTCCGCTTCGCAATTGTCATCGTGAGTGACCCTGAGTATGTAATCCCACGAGACAATGTCGAGCTCGATTGCGTCGGCCTTGTCTGATTGTGCGGCATGGATGATCTGGAGCGTCTTGGCCAGATTCTTTTTCGGACTGTCTAGATGTTCTTCGTAGGAATTGTGTGCGGAAAGGAGCACCTTTTTTCCTAATGGAGTTTCAAGGAGGGTTCGTTCGACCCCTTTCCAATACCCCTTTTGATCAAAGAATTCGATGGTGGTGGTGAAACTTGTCGTTGGAGACCAGAGCCCTTTGACTCCTACGGCCTGAATTTCGAAGAGATGTTCTCCTTCCGTGAGATCTTCTTTTGGTGTGAAGAGCGTTTTTGTTGTATAGGTCCAAGATTCTCCGTCGAGTCTGTAACGATATTGTGTCGTGGCGGGAATATCCCCCCCCGGCTCCCAACTCCACGAAGGGCGGCTGTGACCGGCGGAAATCTCTCCTTGTACATTTGGCTCTGGAGGGATTCCCTGGCACCCTGCGATGAGGGCGAGGAGCGGAACTATCAGACAGATCTTTCTCATAGAGATCCATGTGCAAGAAAGTCGGGATCGATTCGAAAATTAATGCTGAATTGCGGCCAAAAGTGCTTCCCGGTTCTTATTCCAGGCGTGAGCTCCCGATTCGATCTCGAGGGTCACCATCGGGATTTTCTTCTCAATTCCGGCCCAGGTTCCGAAGGATCCCGGGGTCGGGTAGCCGATGTCTCCCTTGATCGGGTAGCCATTATGGATCGCCATCGCTTCGGCGAGTGGTTTCCCTTCGATGTTGTCGTAGTTGTTCACTTTGAAGGGTTCATGGACGGAGATGATCTTGTCTGGATTGATCTCTTCGACGAGCACCATTGCGAGCCTCGCTTCCGGTTCGGAGGCTCCGTGTCCTCCCGGGTTATCTTTCTTGCGGATGGAATGATCCCCCCAGTCCTCGGTTGGGAAATTTCGGTTGAGGTCGACCTTGTTCGCATTTTCCCGCGTACGCAGAAGATATCCATCTGGATTAAGGATCGGGATGATGACGACGCGGTGATCCTCTGGGATGCGATTCTCTTCTGCAAGCCAGTGACAGAGGTTGAGGGTGACGCGAACAGCGGTTCGTTCATCCCCATGGAAGCCTCCGAAGATGAGCGTTGTATTTTTCCCTTCGCCAAAGGCGATCTGGTAGATCGTCCGGTTTTTTACCGAGGTTCCGATCGCCTGCCAGGGTAGTTCGGGCTTCCCCTGGAAGTACGAATCAAGATCTGCGGGCATGGGCGTGGGCTCCGTAAGGGTGCATCCTGTTAGAAGGATAAAAACGAGTGCGTGTCTCATCTCTCTTCCCTATGATGTTTCGATTCATTGCAGAGGATTTTAACAGGTCATTATGAAAACGCTCATCTTAAATGCAAAAGAGGTTCTCGATCTTCTCGACATGAAAGAGGTTCTTCCGGCGGTAGAGGAGGGCTTTGCGGCCCATGGGCGAGGGGAGACGATCATGCCTCCCAAGGTGTATCTGCCTTTAGAGGAATACCATGGTGACTTTCGTGCTATGCCGGTTTCGAGTTCGGGCTCGGCGGGCGTGAAGTGGGTCAATTCCCATCCCCGGAACCCTCAGAATCATGGGATTCCTTCTGTACTGGGCGTTTTTATTCTGAGTGATCCGGTCACCGCACGGCCACTCGCGATTATGGATGCAACGGCCATTACAGCGTACCGAACGGGTGCGTCCGCGGCGGTCGCCACGAAACATTTGGCAAAAGAAGGTGCGGTTTCTGTCGGCTTTATCGGCTGTGGGGTTCAAGCCGAGACCGCTCTGTCTGCGATTCAACAGGTCCGGGAGATTTCCGAGTTGAAACTCTACGATCGTTCCGAAGAGTCGGCTTCCCGTTTTGCCTCTACGTTTGCAGGGAAAGTCTATTCCCTTGAGGAAGTCTCTGGGTGTGATGTGATCGTCACAATGACGCCATCGCGGGATCCGATCGTAAAGAAGGAGTGGCTTTCTCCGGGGGCTCATATCAATGCGATGGGGGCGGATGCTCCGGGGAAACAGGAACTCGATCCTTCGATTCTGACCGGGGCCCGGGTTTTTCTGGATGATATGGAGCAGGGGTCCGAAAGTGGTGAGGTGAATGTCGCTCTCCATACGGGGATCCTTAAGAAAGAGGATCTTGCTGGGACATTAGGCGAGGTTGTCGCGGGATCGATTCCGGGGCGAGCCAATTCTGGGGTGACCGTTTTTGATTCTACCGGTCTTGCGGTACAGGATCTCGCGGTCGCTCGGGTGCTCTATCAAAAAGCGGGGGAGAAGGGGCTCGGTCTTTCGATCGATCTCGTCGGGGCGTAGATCATCGGAGAGAAGATATTCGTTCATCCGCCTTTGAGGTTGCAACGAAGTGAGGCGAGCGGTTCTCTTCTCTGGCGTGCGTAATGATCTCACGAACGAGCGAAGGGATCGCCTGGAATCTCGATTCAATTTGATCCTCCTCGTTGATTGTCTTGGAGGCTCCATAGATCGTTGCGCCTGAATTGGAGATGAAGTCGGGGATGTAGAGGATTCCCCGTTCTCTCAATCGTTCGGCATCTTGGTCGCTGGCGAGGGGGTTGTTTGCCCCTCCACAAATCACTTTGCATCTCAGCCGACCGATCGATTCATTATCGAGAACCCCTCCTGTGGCACAGGGAGAAAAGAGATCGCATTCGGTTTCATATATTTGGTCGGGCTCGACCGCTTCAAACTCTTTGACGGGCGAGAGGTCACTCGCGATCACACGAACGCCTTGTTCCTGCAGAGCTTTCGCGACGGGGAGCCCGATCGAACCGAGTCCCTGCACGGCGGCTACCTTCGGTGGGTCGAGAGCCTCAAGGCAGAGAAGAACGGTCCGGGCGGTGTGGGGAGAGAGATCTTCGCTCGCGACATATTTTGTTTCCTGGGCGACGAGGGAGATATCCTCTGAGGTACATCCAAAGTCCGCTCCTGCGTAGTATCGTCCATGGAGAGAGTCGATAAACACGCCCAGTTTTCGAATGACCTCGGACCGGTTCTTCTCCGGAGCCATTACGACCGTCTTTGCCCCACCCCCTTCAATTCCGGTTAAGGCCACCTTTCGACTCATCGCAAGGGAGAGTGCCATTGCGTCTCGGAGTGCCGCCTTCTCATTGGGGTAGGGGCGAATGCGAATCCCCCCGAAGGTTCGATTCCGGATGATCGCATGGAGGGAGACGAAGGCGATCGTACCCTCTAGGTCGACTCTCCAGACTTCGTCATATCCCGGTATTTTGATGCGTTCGGGTTTCATTTGTCATCCTATGAAAAAACCCGCCGGGCGGGGTGCACGGCGGGCTTTTTCAATACCACAGAATTACTTCATTCTCTTCTTCATCTCTTTCGCTTTTTTATAGCAGTTGAGATATTTGAAGTTGCGGTAGACCTCATTGAGGATCTTCTTCGCTTCTTTCTTGTCCGATGCCTCTTCGCTTGCCCAGAGGGTTTCTACCTTGTCGAGCATTCCCTGTCCGACCGAATCACACTTTGCGAGGCCTTCGTCCATCCAGCCTTCGGCCAGATCTTTGAGCCCTTTCGGTCCTTTGGTCTTGGCGAGCATATTGTAGGCTCGAATTGCATCTTTGTACTTTCCTTCTTCAAACTTCGCCTCCGCGGCTGAGCGGATTCCTTTTGCTCTCTGGAAAAGGGAGAGCGGGACGGGCGAGAGTTTGTTCTCTTTGAGGACACTATCGAAGATCTTGATCAACCCAGAGGCGCTTTTCCCGCCGGCACTCTGGTGAAGAACCTCTTTCCCGGTCGGGTCGAGAATGATCAGCGCGGGGACGCCACGGACTTTGTTTGCGCCGGGGATCTGTCCCGCATTGATTGAGTTATGATCGTTGCAAGTGACGGATGAATTGAGATTTCCGTACAGTTTGCAGACTTCTTTTACTTCCCGCCCGAAACGGATCTCTTTCGTTCCATGGCCCGATCCATTGTGAACGGCGACATTGACATAGTTCTGGCTCGACGCGATGAACTTCTTGTCAGGATAAGTCGATGACTCCATCGACGCACAGGGAGGTCAGCCATCCTTATGGTAAGAGACATGGATGGGCGCGTTTCGAATTTTCGCTTCCTCGAGCGCTTCTTCCCAAGTGGCGGTCCAGGCGACGCCGTTTTCATCGCCTCCATTGGCCCATGCCATGGGAGCGGTTGCAAATAGGAGTGCGAGTAGGGAAAGGTGTTTCATGTGGAGTCTCCAATGTAGTTCTATCGGCACCAGAGATGATAGGAGAATGGCTCCCCCAACGCAAGATGCCCTGATCCGTGAAAAGGTATCGGAAATAGGCGGTTCAGCTATACTGTAGGTACGTTTAACCCGAAAGGAAAATTCCATGATATTTGCTTCTCTCCTTTATTTCAGCGCTCTTATTCTCCAGGAGGGGAATGAGGCGAAAGATCTCTTCGAACAGATGGTGAAGAAGATGGATAACGCAAAGACTCTCCAGGTTGAATTTGAGACGATGAACCAGAGAGGGGAGGAGAAAAGGGAGGCGAGTGGTACGCTCGCTTTAGGGGCCGAGAATCGGATGAGAATGGAGTTGGTGATGGCCTCTCCCCGAGGGGATCAAAAAGTATTGATCCTCAGTGATGGAAAAAAAACGTTCCAGATCCAAGGGTCTCAACGTCGCGAAATCAAGACGGCAGAGGGCCGGAATGAACTGGTTCAACAGATCTCTTCCCGTCTTGGAGTGATGGTTGGATTTATGTTCTCCGAACCTTCTGCGAAAGTGGGGGACAGGAAGAAGATTGACGAATTTGTCACTCTTACGGACTTTAAAATGGGCGTTTCGGAGAAGGTGGATGGGCGGGAAGCCAACCTGGTTTCGTTTCTTGCTCGAATTAGCATCAAGGAAGATGAAGCGGCGGTCAAAGTATGGATCGATTCGGCAACGGGGCTGCCCCTGAAGCGTTCGATTACTCCGTACAGGAATGGAAAGCCGAGCGAGGATGAAATGCACGAAACGTATGTAAAGATTACGCTCGATGCAGAAATTCCAGCAGATCACTTTACGATTCCGGCGGAAGAAC